>NZ_JBIYSM020000003.1:0-134090 GCF_044759095.2 Brevibacillus soli | reverse complement strand
ACTACTTCCATTTAGAGAGCTGAATTCCTTTTGTTTTTGACTTACCCCAGGAATTTTTCAGGGGAAACTAGCTAACGCTTCGCCGGGCGGGGCCCATTTTCTCCCCGCAAGGAAGTGAAAACGGTCCGCTTCGCGACGATACACGGGGGCAGCGCCAAAGTCGCGTCGCTACGATGTTATTTCAGAGGTGACGCTGCAGATCCCCGTGTCCACGTCGCTGCGCTAGCAGGTCGTCACAGCTCGCGTACGGTTGGAAGAAACGGTCCCTCACACAAACATACGGGTTTGTCTACAAACTGAGAAAAAGGGCTCTTCGGCCCTTTTTCTATTTATATCGGCTTCGCCAAATCCCTACTTCAACTGTTGGTGGACCCTATCGGAATCGAACCACTGAACTCTCTACTGCCAATGTAGCGCTCTACTACAGTGGATAATCTCACTGCCTATTATTCTTTCATTACATCTGGTAAATTGTGCTATAATTGGACTGGCACATAGAACGGTTTGCAAGGGCGGTCGGCTACCTCTCCAAAGAAGGGAGGGATGCCCATGGAGGTTAAAGACGCTTTGACGTTGATGATCAGTTTTGGTGCGCTTCTTATTGCGCTGCTGACGCTGGTTGTCGCCATCATTGCCGCGTTTAACCAAAAGAAATAGACCGCCCTAGCCAAGGTGTACGGTCTATTTCTCGATCGTAGCTCCGATGCCGACCGCCTTTGAAGCGGTCTACTGTGCCGGGGAGTCGTGTTACAGCACGGCTCCTTCTTTAGTTTTATTATACATTTTCCAATTTATACGTGCAAGATTCGGCTCACGACTAAAAACGCAACCTGCGAATAGGTTGCGTTACATTTTTTTATGTATGGTGGACCCTATCGGGATCGAACCGACGACCTCTACACTGCCAGCGTGGAGATGTACTGTCCTCGCGTATCTCAAAATGCCCGGAAGCCTACTCCTATAAGGGTTTTCGGGCATCACTCTGTTTTTATGTATCCCTAGGTTTCCGGCTGTTTTCGGGGGTTTTGTGACCATTGTTGTGACCACAGATACAGATCACCGTATCTATTGATATGGTAAACTGAACAGCAAAGGAGAGGCAAAGTTTCCGCCTCTCCTAAAATTATGTGTATGTGTTAATTTGTCATTGTCATTATCATTGCCCTTACTCTCCAAGGCTAGCATTTAACTTACGAAGCATTTCAAACGTGTTCATGTAATCAACCCCCATAGCTCTACAAGCATTAGGGATCAAAATTCTTTTCCTAGCATCCCTACTATATTGTTCTTGAGTAACAACAACACAATTGTACGCTTTAGCAAAAGCAACTACCCAGCTGTCCGCAACATCTGCAAACTCTGTTTTGGCAAAGTCATGATATTGATCTTCTCCGATAGACCAGTCAATTAACTCACGATATGCTTCGAATACCTCTTCATTTTCAGTTGAGGCAAACCAATGATCAAATTCGGAGAGTGCCCACTTATTTAAGGCGTCTTCTTGACCTGAATTCATTAGCTCGTCCTTAACTCTATCGATACTTACTATATGACCTCTATCTGCTAACTCCAACAGGACACGCCAAAAACAAGGTGCGATGTCAAAGGCATAGTACCTCCTATGTGCTTCAACTAGAACATTAGTATCTAATACAAATCTTAATGAATCTGTCATGAATACACCTCAATTCCAAGGTGTTTCGCATACTCCGAAAAGGTATTTCCTTTAAGGCCTGTCAGTCTATATGCTTCATTATATTGCAAACGCCCTTCCTTTGCACTTGTAAACACAGCTTCCGCAAAACGTCGGCCAATTCGGAAGTGTTGGTTCGAGTAGAAGTTTCCCCCACCTTCTCCATCTTGAGCTTGTTTACGCTCAATTTCAACCCATGCATGATAAAAATTAAAAAACTCATCTCTAGTTATCAACATCAAGTCTAAAGCTCTTCGAGCTGTTACAATACTGCTCACCTTGAAATGTTTTGCCAAAAGGTTGAACCGATCGGGGTCATTATTGATACTCCCCCACACCGATCTCAACTGATCTTCTGGCACGAGGAATTCTGCTGCTGTTTGATTACAAGCTTGCTCAATCGCTTTATTAGAAGGTTGTAGGTTAGAAAGATCAAAGGCTGCACTTGCCCCAAACCAGATGTGAGCTAATTCGTGAGCAATGGTAAACATCTGTGCAGCCTTGCCATCAGCTCCGTTTATGAATATCAGCGGGGCATATTCGTCCACAAGAACAAAACCCCTGAATTCATTCACATCCAACTTCCTATGTGTGTTGTTCCCTACTATTCCATTTCTAACAACCAAGACACCAATATTCTCAATTTTAGTCATTAACATTTGGAGAGCTTCCTGCCAACTATTACAGTCTGCTGCCCAACCATTTCCAATTTCTAAAGTCCTTCTAATTTTTTGGGCCACGTCCTTGGGTTTATCCGTTAATTGGCAAGATCCAACATAGGATAGCGGCTCTTGACCCATATCCAACAAATATTCACGCATCCATGCTTGCCGTCGTTGCATCATTTGGACAGTTTCCAGCAAGTCAGGGCTTGGTTTAGAAGCATAAGTATCATCAATTGTTCTGTAGTGCGGAATAGGCAACTGTATTTGCGGTGGTTTAGATAAAAAGAAAAAACCGAGTGGAGTGGAAGTGGCTTTAGCAAGCTGCTCCAATTGTCTTAATGTTGGTTGTGTTTCATTTTTCATCCAACTAATCAACTTCGGGAACTTCTTTTCAATCGTCTCAGCTACATCTGCACGTTGTAAAGCCCACCGAATCACTTCTGGGTTCACTGCAACTCTTGCCACTTCCGCCACCTCCTTTTTAAGTTCATTTTATGATGTTTCATTGGTATTTGGAATCACAATTTTATAAGCTGTAGCTATTCAACCAGTATCACCGATTAACAAATTCCAGCAATATTATGCCCAAAGTTTAATTCAAGCCTTCACAATCTCCAACAACTTCTCATAACTGTTCACCACATCATACTTCAATTGACCTGTATTCAACTTAGCAAAGTGTTTCCGGGCACATTCGATCTTCGCCTTCTCCACTTCACGGAGTTCCATGGATTCCATGGAGCCTTTCGTTTCCGCGATGAAGTAAATGTGCTTGACTTCGCCTTCTTTGAATACAATCGCCCAGTCAGGATTGTAATTGCCCATTGGCGTCGGGATGAAAAATCCCCGCGGCAGTTTGGCGTACACTCGAACTTCGTTGCTGACATCAAGCTCTTTAGCAAAAGCACGCTCGATCTTGGAATCCGTCACAACATAGTCGTAAATGTGTTTTTCAACCGGTACCGCATTCTGCCCTAATTGCCCTGATAATGTATTTTTCGTAAATACGTCCGCTTCGAACGTATCATTGAGAACATCATATGTGATGGATTCAATGATCGTCGTCGCCTTCTGCTCGTTGATCAGCTTGGCGGCACGAATCATGAATTCTTCCGGGTTTTTGCGGAATTGAAGGAAAGTCGCTTCTTTGATCCCCGTTAAAATTGCCACGATCGTCTTTCTCGTCAGCCGCGTTTCGTCCATTAGCTTTCCGACCAAATCGTATTTCACCCGAAAATCCGGTTTCACTTCCACAAACTCGGTTTTTGTTTCACGTGTCAGAAAGGCTTCCCCCGATTTTAACTGTTGTTGGGACTCAATTCGGTTCATTTCGCCATGCCTGATTGCATATCGGATCGCAGGCACTTGTAAATGATTGTCCAAAGTCCATACACATTTCTTAACAAGTTCCTCGGAGTCGAATTTGACGGTATACACGGATTTGCGATTAATTTGGTTCCAAAGCTCTTGAAATTCCTTTTTATAAAAATTGTTATTGACCGTAACGGAAGCAATATTGCGGTTCCGTTCATTATCCGCCAGATTCGATTTGCCCTCTACATAAATCGACTTAACCAATTCGACCAACGGTTCCTGAAAGTCCGTCAATTCCTCAGGAAGTTTGAGACTCTGGTTTTCTACAGCATTAAAATAAACATCCGTCAAATTGTACTGATCATCCACATAATCATTTTTAATGAACGTGTACAGTAACTTGCTTGCCAAGGCATCTTCTAATTTCAATTGCTCGCCGCGTGCATTCTTCAACACTTTATCCAAGAAGAAGTCGCGATCTGCTTTGCGTGGGCGATCGGACAGCGTTTCGGCGATTTCATTTTGCAGCTGTTTCGCAAATTGCTCGTACGACTCACTGGCGATGACGGTCAGCACATTAATCTCATGAACGTCGATACCTGGTACACTCGAATCCATCCGTTCACCATTCTGATTGACACAAAGCCGGAGTCCCCGCCCGACTTCCTGACGTTTCTTGATGGTGGAATCGCTATGTTTCAGCGTGCAAATCTGAAACACATTCGGATTATCCCAACCTTCCTTAAGAGCAGAGTGGGAGAAGATAAACCGAGTGGGTTCCGAGAAGCTAAGCAATCGCTCTTTATCCCGCATAATCAGGTCATAAGCGTCCGCATCATCGGAGTCCGTCTCTCTTGCCGATACCTTCGGATCGACATAACGGTTGCTTTTCTTATCGATCGAGAAATAACCCTTATGCGTTTCTTTCACCTGTATCCGATTCAAATATTGGATATATGGATCATCTGCAAATAGCGACAATTGCTCATTGAGCAAAGCCGTGTATTCTTCCTCAAACATATCTACGTAGACGCCATTTAATTCCGAGCCATTTTTATCATATTGCCGGTATTTCGCCACCTCATCGATGAAAAAGAGCGATAGCACTTTAATCCCTTGATGAAACATCGCTCGTTCCTTCTCGAAATGTGACTTAATCGTTTCCCGAATCTGAATCCGACGGAAATGCAGTTCTCCTACATCCCCCTGGACGTCACCAGCGTATAAAGTTACGCCGTTTATAAAGCTAATGCTGTTGTTTTGCCCATTAATTTCGGACACTTTGTATCCCTTGTACTGCTCAAGCTCACCGGACAATTGGTACAGATCATCGTTCTGCCTGATTTTTTGCGTTTTTCTTGCAAGGCCCGTTTTTGTCTTCACTTCGAATTCCAGCCGGGCCACCGGAGCCTGCTTCGTGCTCACATCGATGCCTTCCAGATACAGATAGCTGTCCGTGCCGCTTGTTCCTTTAGCCGAAATCCCCTTCACGCTGATCTTTTTCACCAGCTTTTTGTTGTATGCATCCAGAGCGTCGAGTCGGTACACTTTGTTGTAATCTTCACGATGCGTCGCCGAATAACGCAAGGTAAACAACGGATTGAATGCCTTCAGAGATTCTTTCGTCTGTTTGCCTTCAACAGATTGAGGCTCGTCTATGATCAGGATCGGATTCGTGCTCGCCAGAACGTCTATCGGTTTGCGGCTGTTGAAATCATCCAGTTCCATGTAAATCCGTCTTGCATCTTTCCCTCTCGCATTAAAGGCTTGCGAGTTGATAATCATGACATTGATCCCGGCGTCGCTGGCAAATTTCTCGATATGGTGCAATTGCTTCGAATTATACACAAAGTATCGTGCCTTCGTGCCGTATTCGGACATGAAGTGATCTTCCGTAATCTGGAATGTCTTGAGCACACCTTCACGAATGGCGATAGAAGGAACAACGACAATAAACTTGCTCCATCCGTACTTTTGGTATAGTTCGAACATGGTACGGATGTACGTGTAGGTTTTGCCTGTCCCGGTTTCCATTTCGATCGTCAGATTATATTTGCCTTCAAGCTTCTCGGATATTTTCAGACCGTTCTTCCGTTGCACCGTTTGAATGTTTTTTAAGATTTCTTGATCAATCAATTGAATAGCGTTGTTCTTGAATCCGATGTTCGCTTGTTCGGTATTCGCAAGATCATCCATGACCATTTGTTCCGGCTTTTGTCTTCTGCCTCGGTCAAGTGTAAATCGGGACAACTCATTAGGCTGCCCCTCAAAGCAATCCACGATACTTTTCACGGCGTCCAACTGAAACTGCTGATGTTTGAATTTGATCTTCAATTTGAGCTCACCACCTTACAGCACTTGAATTTCTGTGCCCGGAGAGAGCATCTTGAACAATTCTTCTACATTGATTCGTGCGGAATCATCTTCAAAGGAACTGTCGCGGAATACAACCCGAAGAGGCTGTTCTGCGGCAATTTGTTTCATAACGGATTCCGGCACGTTGTCATCAAAACATGCGATTAAAGAGTTCCCGGCGACGTAATGAACCGTCTTCCCTTCAAGCTGCTTCGTTTCCATAGGCAGCGAAAGCTCAAGGCCGAGCTCCAGCATGACCTGGATGAGCAAATCTTCCCCGGTACGATCTTCCTTGATATTGGATTCGAGATCGAACAGTTCGCCCTGCCTCAGCTTGTCAGGTGTATAGTAAACATCTTTCATGTTCGATGAATCCACGCGGAATACCCGGAAGCCGTAATCGATGTCGGCCCCTGTTTCTTCTTTTATTTTCTTGGCGGCTCGGCGGATGCGTTCTTTGCCGATTTCGCAGATGTTTGTTAACCCAGCACTCTTTGCTTCCGCTGTATCATCAATCGTTTCCGGTATTTGAACCATTATGAATGAACGAACCGACTGATCTTTCACATTAAGCTTAAACACAGCTTCTGCCGTTGTAGCAGATCCAGAGAAAAAGTCCAGAATTATATCTGATGAATTCGTGACTTGTTCAAGCAATTGCTCGATTAGAGAGACTGGTTTCGAGTAATTAAAGATTGGAATATCAAAGAGCTCCTTGATGATCTTAGTTCCTTCAGAATTCATTCCAACTTCAAGAAGTAAAGTTGAGATTGGATCAACGTCCCGCTTTAATTCACTCATAAATCGTTTCAGCATAGGACGTTTACTGTTGTCTTCTGGAAAAACCACTCTCTCTTCAGCGAGCAATTTTTGCATCGATTCTGGGATAAATGCCCAAACTCTATTTGGATTAGCCTTATAAACTTTATTTGTTTTCGGATCAATTAAATCATAAAACTGATTGGGTCTTTGATCCTTTGTCATTCCTACCGTCAAATCACCGAGCGTCCATGGACCTCTTGGATCATTGTCGGGATTTTTATATGTTGAATAATTTTTTTCCTTGCCTTTGAAAACTACTCCGCTATTTTTACCATAAGCCAATACATATTCATGATCAGTCGAAACCAAATTTGAGGCCATTGCTGATGAAGCCCTTCGTTTCCAAACAAAACAACCCACAAAAGACTCTTTCCCGAATATTTCATCACAAATCTTTTGCATATTATTCAATTCATTGTCGTCAATACTAATAAAGATGACACCGTCATTTTTAAGTAGATTCCTTGAAACCTTTAGCCTAGAGTACATCATTGTCAACCAATCACTATGAAACCGACCATTTGAATTCGGATTTGGGACCAATCGATTTCCGCTGTCATCGACTTGACCCGATTCTTCCAGATATTCATCTACTGACTCTCGATAATTATCCTTATATACAAAATCATTGCCCGTATTGTATGGCGGATCGATATAAATACATTTAACTTTGTTCAAGTATGATTCTTGAAGCAACTTCAGTACTTCAAGGTTATCACCCTCAATGTATATGTTTTTCGTATTGTCCCAATCGACGCTATCTTCTTTGATCGGTCTTAGTGTTTTATCAATTGGAGTATTTGCGTTCAGAATGGCTTGTTTCTTTCCTGGCCATGTCAATTGATACCGTTCCTTGTCACCTTCTACAAGAAAGTCAGACAGTTCCTGCTTCAACAAATCAAAATCGACCGCTCGCTTGATTTTTCCTTGTTCATCTCTGGCTTCGGTGATCACGTTGGGGAACAACTTTGCAATCTTATCGATATTGGCTTGAGTCAAATCGACCGATTTCATTGTCAGCTTCTTCATGGTTGACCTCCGTTTCCTTAATCAAGAAGTTGATTCAACTCTTTCCTCTTTCGTTGTAGCTCCATGTTCAATTCAACCTTCTTGTTGAATTGTTTTTCAGCCCGTATCTTGGACTCTAGCCGTTGGCATTCTTGCGTAAGCTTATCAATATGGGCTTGCCGCTCCAAAACCGCTGAAAGCTCGATTTCCGACTTCATCTTAATGGGAAGCAGTTGGCGGATGATGTTCTCATACACAGCCTTTAGATCGAGTCCTTGGAGGATGTTCAGCTCGATACTCTCCACCGGCTGCCAGTCCGTCTCATGGTAGGAACGAACGACAGACCGATTGTCGTCGGTCTGATTTCGTTCTTTATACGCGATGGCAAGCTTGGCCTGTCCCTCAACCATCAGTACATGCAAGATAGGATAGGGAATCGCCTTATCTATGCTCCGCAACAATTCAAGGGAGTACGATTGCTCCTTCAAATGGACTTCGAAAATCTGAATTTCTTCGATATCCTCTTTCGGTTCAAGACGAATCGTGTCCTTGGATAGCTTGTGCTTCCAGAGGATCGATTCGACTAGTTCAGTAAACAGTTCCTTAAGATGATGATTTGCTCGCAGCTTCTCATAAAATTTGTTCTTCGGAATTTTACGGTTTACAAGCGTGCTTGAAGGCAATTGAAACATTATGCATTCACCTGCCTGATGACGACAAAGGTGATGAGTTCAAAGTCCTCAAGCCCTTTAATCGAGTCTATAAGTGCTGTCGTGCCTCCCGAAGAGAACAAGCTATCCAGATCGTTTTCTTCTTTCACCTGTACAATCGAGCGGATGGTCTCTTCCAACAGCATGGAATACATGTCCATCTTTCTGCCGTCTTTCGTCGCTTGATTGAAGCTGCGGCAAGCATCCATCATCGGTTCCGATTGCCCTCTGCATAAGGCTCGCAGGATATCCAACGTCTTTTTGACATCCATATGATTGGTGATGACTTCGCCGTCTTCGCTCATATAGACAAGGTAAAAGGGATGCAACCGGTTCTGCTTGTCGGGATTCAATTCTTCATTGACGTTACGAAGAACAAAGATGACGCCGGGGTTTGCTCCCTTGTCTTCATCGGCAGCCACAACCGCATGCAGTCCGCTTGGCACGGTATCAAGTTCGTCATTCTCCTTGACATAGTTCACCAAGTCCATGCGAAAATCGTTTAGACCCAAATCGGTGATGGAGACGCCTGTGTTCATATCATCCAGATCGACGACTTCCTTTTGCAAACGATGAAGTTGCTGCTTCCGATATTCCAGATCGCTGGATTGATTGAACAGAACGTTATCATCGCCGGTTGCCGTCATATCCATGATGACCATGCGATTTTCGACCCGTTCTTTTAACTGAATGTATTCATCCAGCGTCATGTTTGGCCAGAAGTTCACCAATTGAATTTCCTTGTTTTGCGACCCTATCCGATCTATCCGACCAAATCGTTGAATAATACGTACTGGATTCCAGTGAATGTCATAGTTGATGAGATAGTCGCAATCTTGCAAGTTTTGACCTTCGGAGATACAGTCAGAAGCGATGAGCAGATCAATCTCGCCTTTTACATCCGGCATGGTCAGTTTCTTCTCCTTGGATCGCGGCGAGAAGCAGGTCAACAATGTGCTGATGTCATTCCGCAAACCAGCGGTGTTTTTGTTCTCGTCGCTGCCGACGATTATGGCCGTGTCGATATTGTACTCCGCCATCATGTACGCAGATAAATGCTTGTACAAGTACGCCGCGGTATCCGTGAATGCACTGAAAATGATGACCTTGCGGTTGCCGGGGTTGATCGGATGATTCATTTTGTGATCGATCACTTGCTTTAATGTGTTTAGCTTCTCATCATGTTCAGGCGTTACTTTCCGCATCTCAGTCAGTAGGGCAGAAAGTATGTTGCGGTCATTCGTCAAATCTTCTTTCCAGCGAAGAACATCCATATCGGACAAATTGATCTTGATCGTATCCCCGATGCTGAAATCATCGTCCAACCAGTCGGCATCGTCAAGATTGGCATCCTCAATATCGGTATAACCTACAGCTTCGGACTTACCGCTTCGCTCGAACGCTTCGATTTGCTGAAGCGTCTGATCGAGTTTGGATACAATCTTGGAAAGGGTCAATCGGAACGACTCCACTGAACTTTCCAAGCGTTTCAGCAGGTTAATACGCATCAAGAGCTGCAAGCTTCCTTCACGATCCATCTGCCTGAAGCTCCCGCTTCCGCCTTTCACGCTCGTGTCATACAACTCTTCATAGAAACGCAATCGGCTCGGCTGAATGTATTTGAACGGAGCATAGATGCCGAGATTGATTCTGGACAACTCTATAAAAATATCATTATACCCGATGACATCCGTTCTGTCCGTTAAATCGCAAAACTTCGAGAGAGGCGGCAACCGTCTTGGGAACTCGCCAATCTCCTCCGCTTTGTAATACTTCTGGATATGCTTGCGTGACCGGGCGATCGTCAAACTGTCCAGCAGCTCAAAAAAGTCGAAGTCGAGCATACCAAGAAGCGTCTCCGTTGTCCGCTCAGCTACATCCAACTTGGACCACTGGTTAAACGCGAACTGGGCTCGTTTGAAGATGTCGTTGATACCCCGCTCCGTCCCCAGCTTGTTGTTGATTTCTTCAGGATTTCCTTCATATGCCAAGGCAAGCTGGTTGCGAAGATCCATGAACTTATTGTTCACAGGCGTAGCAGACAGCATAAGCACTTTTGTCTTCACGCCGCTTTTCAACACTTTCCGCATCAGCATCTGATACCGCGTCTCTTTATCTTTCTTGGCTTCGTTGTTGCGGAAGTTATGCGACTCATCAATGACAAGCAGATCATAATTGCCCCAATTCAACCGGTCGAGCGGAATGTCGTTTGATTTGCCTCTTTCCCGCGATATATCCGTATGGTAGAGTACGTCGTAGCGGAATCGGTCGGCATACAGAATGTTGTTGGTCACGTTCTGTTTATATGTAAGCCAGTTGTCGCCGAGCTTCTTGGGACATAGCAACAATACGGACTTGTTGCGAAGCTCATAGTATTTGATGACCCCTAGTGCCGTGAATGTTTTTCCTAGACCGACGCTGTCTGCCAGAATACATCCATTGTATTTTTCCAGTTTATTAATCGCACCAAGAACCGCGTCTTTCTGGAAGTGATAGAGACGTTTCCAGATTTCCGTCTCTTTGAATCCGGTTGCTTCATTGGGCAAAATGTCTTCTGTGATGTCCGATAGAAATTCGTTAAAGATGTTGTACAAAATAACATAGTAAATGAACTCCGGAGAGTTCTCTTTATACACGGATGAAATATGCTCCACGACTTGGTTCGTGACATCTTCAAGCTTACTTTTGTCGTTCCACACCTGATCGAACAGATCAAAATACATTTTGGTAAATGGAGCTTCCGTGAACTTGTTCACCATCTTAGAGAGAGCATTGCCCTTTTCATAACCAAGATCAACGGTTGTAAAGCCATCAATCGGCATATAGGTGATCGACTCGTCGGCAGTCTGCACATTCAACATGCCTTGCATCGAACCTGAAGTACGGTTCGATTTGAACGTGACTTTCTTGCGAATCCAGTCGCTGCATTCTTTTGCAATTGCTTTGAGCGTCAATTCGTTTTTGAGGCGGATTTCAAATTCGGTGCCGTACAAGCTTTTTTCCCGATTCCGTTTCGGGATGTAAAATTCCCGCTTCTCCTTTTTTATGCTATCCGCAATAAAGGTGGGAGAGGTGAAGATGAACCGGACTTCTTCCACCTGATTCAGTTCTTTCATTAAGGCTTCATATGCATAAATGGAGAAACATGATGCAGCAATCGATACTTTGCTACCATTGCGAACCTCAAGTTTCAAATTTTCGCCAAGAAGATGGTCGATGTTATTGATGATTTCCATAGTTCACCTCTTGTTCCGCCCGAAACCACGCAACTTTTCCTTTTCGACATCCCCCTTTGAAATTCCTTGTTTGAAGTAGTTCTGATTTCCTATTTGAGGAAATATATTGTTCGATGATGACTTTTGTAACGTGAATTGGGTGTTGAACTTGAAAAAATTGATGTTTCGGCCTCAGCACCGCCTTACCCAGGCAAGAATCCCAATGAAACAAGCCAAAAGTCCACAAAATCATCCGATGAAGGGTTACTGTCGGCTGATCAATATTCTATATATCTTCAATATTGATAAATTGTAACGTACCAATGCAAATAAACAGAAAAAGCCGAAATCGTTTTGAATCGGCCCACTAAGCTATATCTCAGAATTGATAGTAAGCTCAACTCGAGAAATTTATCCCCCCAAATCCCACCTTTCGGCCATCGCTATTTGTGAAAAAAAGTGAGGTTCGCAATCCCTCGCCACGATATCGATTCTGTTGTCTGGTAGAGACTAATACCGACAGCTAATCGCATTGCTTCAGTTGCTTTGAGTACGGGAACCATCGTTCAGAACGCCTTTTACGTATGACTTTACCTGCTCAAGTTCTTCAACATAAATTACGCCTTTTCCGTTCACTGATTTTTCTCGTATGAGTTCCTTCGGCGGCAATTGAATGCTGTCAAAGCTTTCCGTGTCAATATCAAAGCCAAGTTTGCCCAACTTTATCATATCATCGACATTGAGGTTCGTTTCGATGAATGGCTCGATAGCTTCTATTAGGTTCGGAAGCTCCATAGCCGTCGTAGTAGTCAGCAACATTTTGGCGACGGCCTTCAAAAAATTTCGTTGCCGTTCCGTGCGTGCGAAATCGCTCAATGCATCATGTCGGAATCGAACGTACTGCAATGCCTTTATTCCGTCCAAGTGCTGATAACCCTTTTCCAAATGGATTTGGTATATTGACGTTGGATCGTCATTGGAATCGACATAGTTCATATCTTTCTCTACTTCTATGTCAACGCCACCGATTACATCAGACAAATTGATGAAGCCCGGTAAGTTCATGTACACATAATATTGGATTGGGATACCCGCCCATTCTTCGACTGTTCGTATTGCCATATTTATCCCGGCAAGAAAACTAAACAAGTTATCGAAAAATTTAGCATGGTTGTTAAAAAATCACTTAAGCAGTTCTCTAACGACATGGTTAATGATCAGTTAAAAGCTGCCTTAGCAAATCACATTGATGAAACAACAAGTGAAGCAAAAAATAGCATTGAACAAACCGCAGCCACAACTGACACTAGTGCTGATACTCCTCAAATTGTAACAACAGAAGCAGAAATAGAAGGTTACGTTACCATAAAACTTCTACTAAAAGAAACTGTTTCAAATGAGCGAATTTATTACAGGGACAACTTAAGCTATTTTAAAATTCTACTTGATAACAACATCAGGAAGTGGATTTGTCGTTTAGGACTTAACGGTTCTAATAAATACATTCAGTTTAATGACGAAGCGAAAACAACTTATAACATTGAGAAAATTGACGATCTGATAAGCTATAAAGAGAAGATCAATGAAACGGCTAAAAAGTTTTTGTAATAATAAATCTTTTCGAAAAAGTAATGCGTGTATGATCAAATTTGTGATCAATCACGCTTTTTTTGTTGTTCTCTAGTTGTGTAAAATATTTATAAACAGCAAAAAACAGTGGATAATCCCACTGCCTATTATTCTTTCATTACATCTGGTAAATTGTGCTATAATTGGACTGGCACATAGAACGGTTTGCAAGGGCGGTCGGCTACCTCTCCAAAGAAGGGAGGGATGCCCATGGAGGTTAAAGACGCTTTGACGTTGATGATCAGTTTTGGTGCGCTTCTTATTGCGCTGCTGACGCTGGTTGTCGCCATCATTGCCGCGTTTAACCAAAAGAAATAGACCGCCCTAGCCAAGGTGTACGGTCTATTTCTCGATCGTAGCTCCGATGCCGACCGCCTTTGAAGCGGTCTACTGTGCCGGGGAGTCGTGTTACAGCACGGCTCCTTCTTTAGTTTTATTATACATTTTCCAATTTATACGTGCAAGATTCGGCTCACGACTAAAAACGCAACCTGCAAATAGGTTGCGTTACAATTTTTTTATGTATTGGTGGACCCTATCGGGATCGAACCGACGACCTCTACACTGCCAGTGTAGCGCTCTCCCAGCTGAGCTAAGGGCCCGTGCGTTGTGATCTTGCTGACAAAAATGATTCTAACACACAACTCTTGGACAATGCAAGAGAAAAATCAATGGTTTTGTTTTACTCTCAATAAACTTTTGCAGGTGCCGTTGGGAACGGAAGCAGCCCCGTAACGTTTTTCGCCCCCCACACGTCAATCCATTGTAGAATAATCGTATGCACATATTTGGATCGTTACGGAAGTCTGGAGGTTCCCCATGTCAATCGCCACCCCTTGGAAAATGCGATTCCTTTTTCTATTGCTTGTCGTTCTTGCCCTACTTTTCATCTGGTTCGGGTATGTGCTCTGGCGGATCTCCCAGGTGGAAAAAGCGGCGCAGCCCCGCCATGCGGATGTGGCCATCGTATTGGGAGCCGCCGTGTGGGGAGAGGGGCCGAGTCCGGGCTTGCGGGAGCGTCTGGATCAGGCGCTGGCGCTCTACCAGCGGGGTTTCGTGCCTTACCTGCTGGTCACCGGCGGTGTGGGTGAAGGCAAAACCATCAGTGAAGCGGCGGTCATGCAGCGCTACCTGATGGAACAGGGCGTTCCGGAAGAGCGCATCCTGCTGGAGAATGAGGCGCGGGACACGTACCAAAACCTGAAGTACAGCAAACAGCTGATGGAGAAGCATGAACTGCAGTCGGCCCTGATCGTCACCCATGGCTACCATCTGGCCCGCGCACTGGAAATGGCGAAGTCGCTCGGGATTACGGCCTATCCTGTCGCTGTAAAATCACACGTTCTGAAGATCCCCTACTATAAAACAAGAGAGGTGCTGGCTTACACCAAATGGCACCTCTCCCAATACATTTCGAAAAACGGTTAAAATCACGAGCTATTCGGCGATTCGCTGATTTTTCCGCTCGATCAAAAATACGTCAACGTAGTGGCGAATGCGCTCCATGATGCGGCGCGCCTTCGTTACCTCGATCCGGTTGCCGTTGCTGATGGACAGATGCTCCTCCAGCTCCTCCAACGAATAGTTGGAGGTATAGAGGGTCGGCAAATGGTTGTTGACCCGCTGGTTGAGAATCACACCCAGCACCTCGTCGCGAATCCACGGCGTCAGGTTTTCCGCTCCGATATCGTCGAGGATGAGGACCGGCACTTCTTTCAACAGCTCCATCTTGCCGGCGTACGACTGATCGGCGATCGAATCTTTCATCTCGCGGACAAAGTCGGGGACATACACCATCAGGGACGCGATATTGCGCTCCGACAGTTCACGCGCAACGGCCCCCATCAGATAGCTTTTGCCCACGCCGAACGGCCCGTGCACATACATTCCTTTGACCTGCTTTCCGGAGCCGAGGCTTCGGCAAAACTGAATGGCGGCCGCCACCGCCTGACGGTTTTCATCGTCGTGCTCCATCCGGTCAAAGCTGGCCTGCATGGTCTCCTCGGAGATGTAATAGCTGCGCATCAGGCGCTGTCGCCGCAGATCCTCTTCGCGCGCCTGCTGTTTGGAGCAGGGGGCAATGGAGCTGACGATGGTGCCGTTCATCAAGTCCAGCTTGGTAAAGTGCCCTTTGACGATGTTGGGACAGGCATCCAGGCCGGGGCAGTTTTCGCACCAGTACTGCTCCTTCACCGCCGTATAAACCGTGGACAGCGCCCTCAATAAATCCTCTCGGGTCAGCTCCGGATGTCTTTGGTGAAACTCCTTCAAATACGCAGACGAGCGGAGCATTTTATCCAGCTGCTGCTCCGGCGTCAACAGGGCGCGCGGCGTACGTTTCGCCAGCTCCTGCATGAAACTGCTGATCGACTCCATTTACACTCACTCCCCTCTCCGCAGGGCGTCCAACAACGCTTTCAACTCCGGATCATCTTGGATAAGGCGGGTCTCCTTCTGCTTTTCTTCCGCCTGCTGTTTCTCTTTTTCCAACTGTCTTTGAACCGACGCAGGAAGCTTGTCCTGCAGGATGGATCGTCCGCCCCGGCGAACGGCGCCGTCCGTTTCCTTCTTGGCTCGTTTTGCCTTTTCGGCCGCCTGATTCCGCGCGTCCGCCCGCTCCATGATCTGCCGCATCGCCTCATCGACGGTGGAAATCCGCTTTGCTTTCCAGCTGTCGCGGATGGTTTCCAGGTAGGCCTTCGGCAGTTCCATTTGACTGCTGTGAAGCGTATGGAGAAGCAGCACGTTCACCACCTCGGCCGGGAGACCGTCCGCAAACAAAAGCGATTCTGCCCGATCGAGAAACGCCTTGCTCACTCTGCCGCCCACCACCTGCTCCAGCAGGGAAAGCGGCGACAGCTGACGGCAGATCCGCGCGTAGAGGCCGCCTCCCGGCTCCGGCAGTTTGCCCGGCCCGAGCGCGTCGGCAAACTCTTCCGGCAGCGACGTTTCCCGAAACAGCTTGTGATCCAGGTACTTCTGCACCAGGCGCTTGCGGAGCACATCCCGGTCCAGACTGCCGTCCGGCTTGTACAAGGTCCAGTCGCTCAGCTCCTGCCCAAGCCCCCAGCTGTCCATCTGGTAAAAATGCATCAGCTTGTACAAAAACTCGATGCCTTCTCCGTTCAGTACCAGGTTCGGGTTGGCGTTGGACGGCAGGTTGATGCGCAGGGAGGAAAAATTGAGCCGCTGGCTGGAAGAAGCCTCGTATCCCGCCTGCATGGCCGCCGCCGGAAAGCTTTCCTCCATTTCGGCAAGGAATCGCTCCCGCTCCGAGCCTTTCGGGACTTCCAATTCGGAAGGTTTGAGCGAATGAAACACTTCGTGAAAATCCTTTGTCAGGTTTTCCACGCGGCTGTATTCCGATTCCAAACCGGCTGCCAGCTGGTCTGCGTATTTGCGGCGCAGCTGCTGATAGCGAACGTTTTCAATTTTGTTCAACAGCATTAACGACAGGACGTAGTCGGCAAAAAACTCGCCCGGTGTCAGCGGCGGTTTCAACAGGTATTCGTAGTAGTAATCGCGCTGCTGGTTTTCACGCCGGCGCACCTCCAACAGCCCCATCGCCTCCAGGCGTTCCCGCGCAACCAGCAATCGGTCCAGGGGCAGCGAGGTCATCAGCATCAATCCTCTGTGCGTGCTTTCCGCCGCAGCCCCACTCGTCTCCTGCACTTCGTGAACCAGGAGCTGGTACAGGGCAAACGACTCCACGCCGACAACCGGCAGGTACAACTGTGCGACAAAGCCCATCTCGGCAAAGCTGATTGGCCGCACCATCCGCACCACATAGCGATCCTTTGGCAACAGTTCATTCCATACAAGACGACGCATGGTACAAATCCTTCCTGACGTTTCTCATTCTCCCATTATATCATTTCTGTCCGTTGGTGGATAAGAAGAAAGACGTGGGAAGATGCTCTTACTCCTACTGAAAATCACTAAGAAAACCCAGCCGACTTAAGCTTACGCTGGTGTCGGCTGGGGCCCCGAACACTTTCCTAGTGGCTGTATTAGATGTCCCATTTTATAAATTCCTATATACCAATAAAAGACGCTATGACTGAAGATCAGTTATAGCGTCAGTTTGTTGAAAATCGATCGTAACTGGAAGAAGCATGTTTCCAGACGGAGCGACTAGCGAAGCCCAACCCAGAGTAGCAACGTGACACGGGGACCAGAAGCGCAACCGATGAGAACCATCGTAGCTGCGCGTCGTTTTGCGCTTCCCCTTCTCATTGCAGCCACCATTTTTCAATGCCGCGAAACGGACGCATCCCCAGTAATTGCTCCACTCCCTGCAATCGTTCGGATACATAGTAGTGGTTGGGAATCTCCACAAGCGGAACCATCGGCAGGTCAGCGGCAAGCAACTGCTGCCACTCGACAAACAGCTTTTTCCGCTCGTCTGCAGGCAGCAGCAGCTGTCCCCGCTCCAGGAGCCGGTCCGCCTGCGGATTCTGGTAGCGGGAGGCGTTGTAGCCGCGCTCTCCCACCTTTTCCCGAGTGTGCCACATCTCGATCAGCTCGGCGGGGTCCTGCGGGTACTCCCAGCCGTACAGGTAGAGATCAAGCGGACTGCCGCCGAACAGATAGGCGGTGAACTCCTCAGGCGGCAACGGCTTTTTCTCTACTCGCAGGGGAAGCGTCTGCCACGCTTGCAGCAAAGCCTCGACCAGCCGCTCCCTCACCGCGTTGCCCGCCGGATAGACGAGTGTCAGCGCGAGCGGTTTTTCCGTGCTGTATCCTTTTTGAACGAGGGTGTCACGGGCAGCTTCCGGCTGTCCGCCGGGATACGCACCTGCCTGATAGGCAAACGACTGGTCAGGCAAAGGGCTCTTTGCTGCCTTGGCAAGGCCAAAAAAGTGCTCCCTGGCGATCGTTTCAGGCGAGAGCGCCTGTGAAAGCGCACGTCGAACGGCAGGATCCTGCATTGCCTGGCTTTGCAGATTAAACCCGAGGAGATGGTAGCCTCTTGCTTCCCCGGCCATCACTTTCGCCCGCTCACCTGACCCGTTTTGCAGGCGGTTCGCCTCCTCCGGCGAAATCCAGCCCAGCTGGACGCTCCCTGCCTTCACTTGTTCCGCCATCTCAGCGGAGGAAATCGGCTTCACGCGGATTTCTGCGATATGCGGCTTGCCGCCGTAGTAACCGGGGTGGCTGGCAAATGTCCACTGTTCCTTCTCCCGTGTCTTCAGTTGAAAGGGGCCTGCGCCGACAATGCTCCCTGCCCGCGAGAGGGCATCGATCTCTCCGATGGTTTTTCCCCCCAGCTGGTGTTTGGGCAGCAGGGGAGCAGTCAGTGCCTGTAAAAACGTGATGTCATCCCGCTGCAGCGTGATCCGTACGACACCCTGTTTGGCATCGACCGACAATCCGCTGAGCCGGGGCGCCTTGCCCGTGCGAAATGCGGAGATACCGTCAACCAGATGCATCCGGTTTCGCCAGACGCCGTAGTAATGAGGGCGGGCGTATTCTTCATAGGTAAAGAGAACGTCGTCTGCGGTGACGGGTTTGCCGTCCGACCAGACGGCTCCCTGGCGAAGCGTCAGCACCACGACAGGTTTGCCGTTTTGGAGCTCCACCCGGTATTCCGCCGCCAGTTCGGGGATGATCGTTTGGTCGTCCCCATACGAAAGCAGTCCGCGGTAACTGAGCCACTCAAAGTCATTCAATTCTGCCTTTTTCTTGGACACGCCATACGGATCAAAGGCAGGCAGGGTTCCAGGCGAAGCGATGACCAGCTCTCCCCCGGTTCGAGGAGAAGCCGACTGCGGCTGAACGGCAGGCTGGGGCGGATCGATCGGCACCGGTTTGGTCGCCGCCGGATCCGTGCTGGTGCAGCCTGCAACCGCGGCAGTTGTAAACAGGATGAAACAAAAGAACCACCGGATCAGCGCGCTGCTCTTCATCTGAAATGCCCTCCTCAGTTGTGCGGAAACTTGTTCGGGCTGTTTCGAGCCTGGGCCAACAGCTCCTCGAGCTCCCGCATGAACACGTTGATGTCCTTAAACTGGCGGTAGACCGATGCGAAGCGCACGTACGCCACTTCGTCCACGTAGTACAACCGCTCCATCACCTTTTCCCCTACGTCCTTGCTGGGTATTTCCGACTGGCCGCTGCTGCGCAGTTCCTTTTCGATCTCATTCACCACATTCTCCAGGATCTCCAGGGAAACCGGCCGCTTTTCACAGGCGCGCACCAGTCCGCGGAGAACCTTTTCCCGGCTGAATTCTTCCCGTGTTCCGTCTTTTTTGACGATCAACAGCGGGGTTTCTTCCACCATCTCAAACGTGGTAAAACGGCGCTCGCATGCCTCGCACTCACGGCGGCGACGAATCGATTTATTGTTATTGAAAGGACGCGAATCTAGGACTCTAGTCCCATTATACTCACAAAACGGGCAGCGCATCTGAGGGATCAACTCCAATTTTGACAATACTTTTATTCAGTGTCCCTCAATTTTACCGCTGAAGTCAAGTCAATCCTTGTACCTATTTCTTGCGATTGGGCCATGCGCTACAATGATATGGTAGAAGCTGGAGGGATTGAAATTATGCGACTGCTTTCCATTCGACAGGCCCGCTCCGGGATGAAACTGGGCAAAACCATATTATCCGAAGACGGAAAAGTACTCCTCGGCAGCGGCATGACACTGACGGAACGGCTGATTCAAGGATTGATTCGTTCCGGTGTTGATTCTATATATATTGACGATCCCCACACGCAAGACATCGTTGTCGAAGATTTAATTCGTCCCGAGACACGCAGAGTGGCTGTGGAGGCAATCGAAAAGACAGTCAAGCAGATCACCAACTCGAACAAGCTGGCGCGGAAGATATCGGTCAAAGAGATGGGACTACCGTTTCAACAGGTATTCGGTTCCATCCTCGAGGACCTGATGAGCAACCAGCACATGCTTGTTCATTTATCCAACATTTCGACAAACTCTCCCTCTCTCTACCACCACTCCGTCAACGTGGCCATCTTGGCCACGGCGATCGGCATGTCGCTCGGCTACAACCGGAATCAGCTGATGGAATTAGGGATCGGCGCGATGCTGCACGACATCGGCAAAATGGAGCTGCCGCAAGCACTCCTGGAAAAAAGGGAGCGCTGGAATGCGGAAGAGCAGGAGATCGCCAAGCAGCACGCCATGAACGGATTTAATCTCTTGCGCAAGCAGCGGGACCTTTCCCTGCTTTCCGCCCACGTCGCCCTGCAGCACCACGAACGGCTGGACGGCAGCGGCTATCCGCAGGGACTCAAAGGCAAGCAGATTCACGAATACGCGCAAATCGTAGGGATCTGTGACGTGTACGATTCTCTCACGTCTCCGCGCCCCTGGCGCAAGCGGTTCATGCCGCACGATGCGCTGGAATACCTGCTTGGCTCCGGCGGACATCTGTTTGAGCATCATTTGGTTGACGCCTTCCGCAAGCACATCGCCGTGTTTCCGCTGGGCAGCACCGTGGTCCTGAACACGGGAGAAGCCGGTGTCGTCTGCAGGGTGGACCCGGAGTATTGCCAGCGCCCCATGGTGCGGATCCTGAAGGACGGCCGGGGCAACGATGTGCGGCTTCCGTTTGAAGTGGATTTGAAAACGCAGCTGAACCTGTTTATTGTCGGTTTTGAAGACGATGAGCTGTTTACGTTAAACGAAGTGGCCGATCGGTAGAAAGACCTGTTCGCAAACAACAAGGAAACCAGTCGAAGACATGAAACATCATGTCGCAGACTGGTTTTTCTTCTGCCAAATGCCTATGTTTTCTTGATGACGGGCACCCACAGTTCATTTTTTGCTTCTTCTGCAGGCAATACCAAATACAAAACCCCCTCTGCTGGTTGGTCGCAAAAGGGGTCTTCGTATTAGTTTGCCGCTGCCGCAGCGGTTTCTTTTTCTTTGCAAGGATTGTTCATCCCAGAGACGTGACGCACCAGGTCAACGACGCGGCAGGAGTAGCCCCACTCATTGTCATACCAGGCAATCACTTTCACCTGGTTTTGTCCCATCACCAGAGTGGAAAGACCGTCGATGATGGCAGAATGGTCGTTGCCGTTGAAGTCGCTGGAAACGAGCGGCTCGTCGCAAAATTCAATGTAGCCTTTCATACTGCCTTCGCTTGCTTCGCGGAGCACGCGGTTTACTTCCTCTACGGTAACCGGCTTTCTGGTGTTGATGACCAGGTCGACGACAGAGACGTTCGGAGTCGGTACACGCAGGGCGAAGCCGTTCAGCTTGCCGTTCAGCTCAGGCAGAACTTTACCGACAGCGCGGGCAGCGCCAGTCGACGTCGGTATGATCGACTCGCCGGCAGCGCGGGCACGGCGCAGATCCTTGTGCGGGTTGTCGATGTTCACCTGATCGTTGGTGATGGAGTGAATGGTTGTCATCAAGCCCTGTTCGATGCCGAATGCCTCGTGCAGCACTTTTGCCACCGGTGCCAGGCAGTTTGTGGTGCAGGAAGCATTGGAGACAATATGGTGCTGCTGGTGGTCGTACACCTGCTCGTTCACGCCCATCACGATCGTTACGTCCTCTTCCTTCGCCGGAGCCGTGATAACGACTTTCTTGGCGCCGCTTTGCAGATGTTTGCCTGCGCCTTCGCGGTCCTTGAACTTACCTGTCGCTTCCACGACGATTTCCACGCCGAGGTCGCCCCAAGGCAGGTTGAGCGGGTTGCGGTCGGACAGTACAAGGGTCGGCTTGCCGTCTACGATGATTTTGTTGTCTTGCACTTCTACTTTATGATGAAAACGTCCGTGGATCGTATCGTATTTCAGAAGGTGAGCCAGCGTTTCAGGGGGATAGCTTGCGTTAATCGCTACGATTTCGATGTTGGGGTCTTGGACAGCACGACGAAAAACCATGCGTCCGATTCGTCCGAAACCATTAATACCGATTTTGATTGTCATATAGGGATCCCCTTCCTGCAATTAAGTTACACTTAATCTGTTATCTTTATTATAATAAGTATGACACAATTATCAATGTGTTTTACTAAAAAATAAATATTTGGACGATTTTCCAGCAAAAAACCGCCCTCTCTTTTGAACGAAGAGAAGGCGGTTTAGCGCAGCTGATGGTCGTAGATTTTTTTGTATCGGTCGTGGTAGTAAAGAACTCGCTGCAAGTAATGGCGCGTTTCCCCGATCGGAATGTCCTCGATTCGCTCCCGCGTGCCGTTCCACTGGTCCTGGATCAGCCATGTGTTTACTTTTCCGGGGCCCGCGTTGTAAGCGGCGATGGCCTTTACGTAATTGCCGTTGAATTTCGTCAGCAAAAACGACAAATACCACGTCCCGATGCGGATGTTCATCTTGGGATCGACAAGATAGTTGGCGGTCGAGGGCTGAAAATCGGCCTGACTGACAATCCAGGCTGCTGTGTCAGGCATGATCTGCATCAGGCCGACGGCTCCTTTTTTGGAGACGCGGTCACTGCGAAACGCACTTTCGGAGCGGATGATGGCGAGTACCAGGTAAGGATCCACCTGAAAGCGCCGGGACGCTTCCATGATCTCTTCCTGATACTTGATCGGATACATCCACTTCCACACGATCGGCGTGTTGATCAGCATAAAGAGCGTCATCAACACGGCGAGCAGAAAAACAGCTCTCTTCCGTCTCGTCATTGAGTCTGCTCCGATTTTAGTTCCGTGAGCAGCTGCTCCACTTGTCGCTCCGTTTCCTCCCGCGTTCCCGTATTGTCGATGACGTAATCGGCCTGTTCTTTTTTCTGCTCGATCGGCATCTGGGCTCTGAGCCGTTTGTGTGCTTGTTCTTCGTCCAATTCATCCCGTTCCATCATGCGGGTAAGCTGCATCGATGCCGGTGCGTAGACGACCACGATCTTGTCCACCATGTGCTGGAGCTTGCTTTCAAAGAGCAGAGGGATGTCCATAAAGACAATATCGGCTCCCTTCCGCTCCAACTGTTCCGCCTCTTCCCTCATGACCCGCCGCACCTCAGGATGAACGATGGCGTTCAGCTTTTGCCGCTCCGCTTCATCCGAGAACACGATGTCGCCCAACTGCTTGCGGTTAATCTCACCGTTTGGCAGGAGAATGTCCCTGCCGAAATGCTTCACAATCGCTTCATAGGCTGGCTTGCCGGGTTCAACCACCTCGCGCGCGATCAAGTCGGCGTCGATTACCGGAATGCCCCGTTCCCGCAGCATGGCAGAGACCGTACTTTTCCCCGTTGCAATTCCTCCCGTTAGACCAAGGATCATCTTCCCATTCACCCTCCCGTTCTTACGAAGCAATCCTTATTTCTTTTGACACTTCGGGCAGATGTGCGTTCCCCTGCCGCCGACCACCGTGCGTACGATCTCTGTAGCACAGATGACGCAAGGTTCGCCCTTTCGACCGTACACGAGAAGCGATTGTTGGAACATGCCCATCTCGCCTTGACCGTTTACATACGACTTAATGGAACTGCCGCCCTGCTCCACCGCCTCCGACAGCGTTGCCACAATGCTCTCATGAAGCTTGCCTACCTGCTTGGCGGTCAGCTTGCCTGCCGGGCGTTCGGGGTGAATGCCTGCCTTAAAGAGGGATTCGTCCACATAAATATTCCCTAATCCGACGATAAATTCCTGATTCAACAAAAGCGGTTTGATTTTGGTCGTGCGCCCTTTCAGCATGCTGCGCAACAATCCGGCTGTGAAACTTTCGTCAAGCGGTTCCACTCCCAACTTGGCAAGCGGTCCTTCGCTTGTCTCCGTCCCGAGCGGATACAAGTCCATCGTGCCGAATTGGCGGACATCACGATAGCGCAGTTCGGTCCCGTCGGTAAAGTGAAAAATCACGTGCGTGTGTTTCTCTACCGGCTCATCGGACGGATACAGGCCGTAACGCCCTTCCATCCTCAGGTGGGAAATCAATACGTCCTGATCCAATACAAATTGGATAAACTTCGCTCGCCGTTTTATGTCGCGAATTGTTTGTCCGACCAGCTGCGCCTTAAACTCTTCCACGTCGTCCGGGCGGCGGATAATCCGCGGCAAAAGGACGCTCACCCGCGCCATGGTTTTCCCCAGCACCAGCTTTCTCAGCGTGCGGACAACCGTTTCCACCTCTGGCAATTCCGGCATATCCATCCTCCTCTCTCGGTTTGTGTGCTCTTCGTTGCCTGGAGAGTGTCACTTCGCGTCATACCAGGTCCGGCCGTAGTGGACGTCGACTTTCAGCGGGACGTCAAGCGCCAAAGCTTGTTCCATCACGTCCGGCACAATCTGCTGCATCTTCTCCAGTTCCGATTCCGGCACCTCGAAGACCAGTTCGTCATGAACCTGCAGCAGCATTCGGCTTTGCAGGCCGTTTCGCTCCAGCTGCTCCTGCATGCGGATCATCGCCAGCTTGATAATGTCCGCGGCCGTCCCCTGAATCGGCGTGTTCATCGCCGTTCTCTCTGCAAACGAACGAAGGTTGAAGTTGCTGCTGCGAATATCGGGCAGGTAGCGGCGGCGGTTCAACAGCGTCGTAACATAGCCGTCCTGCTTCGCCTGTTTGACGATGTCCTCCATATATTGCTTCACTCCGGAAAAGACATCAAAGTAACGTTCGATAAAATCGCCCGCTTCCTTCCGGGTGATGTTGAGGTTTTGAGACAAGCCGTAGTCGCTGATGCCGTAAACGATACCAAAGTTGACCGCCTTTGCCTGCCGTCGCATCAGGGACGTAACCTCTTCCTCTTTCACTCCAAATACGTCCATCGCCGTGCGGGTGTGAATGTCCATGCCTTTGCGGAATGCGTCAATCAGGTTTTGGTCTCCTGAAATGTGCGCCAAAATGCGCAGCTCAATCTGCGAGTAGTCGGCAGCGAGAATGTACCAGCCTTCCTCTGAAGGAATGAACGCCTCGCGAATCTTGCGTCCCTCCTCGAGGCGGATCGGGATGTTCTGCAGGTTTGGCTCCGTGCTGGACAGCCGGCCGGTTGCCGTGCTCGCCTGATTGAAACGGGTGTGAACCTTGCCCGTTTTTGAGTGAATCTCTTTTGTCAATCCTTCGATGTAGGTAGAGCGCAGCTTGCCCAGCTGGCGGTAATGCAAAATCGTTTCAATAATGGGATGGTACGGCGCCAGCTTTTCCAGTACGTCAGCGCTGGTGGACGGCCCGGTTTTCGTCTTTTTGATCACAGGCAGGTCCAGCTTGTCAAAGAGAATCTCACCCAACTGCTTTGGCGAGTTTATATTAAACGAGGTTCCTGCCAGCTCGTAAATCTTGTCGGTCAGCTGCTGCAGTTGACGGTCCAGCTCCTCGCCCATTTGCTGCAGGCGTTCACTGTTTACCTTGATCCCCTGTTTTTCCATTTTGGCAAGGACCAGGCTGAGCGGCGCTTCCAAATCAGCCAGCAGCTCTTCCAGTCCGTTTTTCTTCAGCTCGTCCCGCACGGCAGGCACACTCTGCCAGATCGCTGCCGCTTTTCTCGCCACGTGCTCACTCAGCACAGCCGTTTCCGGCACGAGACGCTTTGCCCCTTTCCCGTACACTTCCTCATCCGGCAGCACCTGAATGTGGGCGTACGGATTGACTGCGGCGTCAACCGTCGGGTCGCTCTCCGCAGCATTGAGCAGATAGGAAGCAAGGTAGAGGTCGAACCCAACGCCGTTTAGATCAAACTCGTGCCAGGCCAGGCTGACCGTGTCCCGCTTGCCGTCGAAGACCCACTTTTCCTTGCTCGCGTCCGCAAGCCACTGACGGAACTCCTTCCAGTCTTTGGCTACCTCATAGGGTACGTAGAGCGATACGTTTTCCGCCGCCAACCCGAAGCCAAGAATGGGGGCGTGGTGATAGTTGTCCCCGTCCATTTCCACGTACAGACTCATCGGTGAGGTCAGCTTGTCGGCGTACGAAACGGTCGTCCCGCTCTCTACTGCCTCGAAGCGGAAAGAAGCCGACTCTCTGCCCTCCTGCTTGTCGGTGTCTTTGGGGGCTGTCGCCTTCACCTTTGGCAACAGCGACTTGAACTCCATTTTCTTGAAGAATTCGATCACCTTGGCCGCTTCATAACCCGGATAACCCGTCGTATCCACGTCGAGATCCACCGGCGCATCTCGCATGATGGTGGCCAGCGATTTGCTCAGCTTGGCCTGTTCCACGTTCTCCCGCAGGTTTTCCTGCAGCTTTTTCCCCGATACCTTGTCAATGTTCTGCAAAACTTCTTCCACCGAACCGTATTCATGCAGCAGCTTGAGAGCCGTCTTCTCTCCCACGCCGGGGACGCCCGGAATGTTGTCGGAAGGATCTCCCATCAAACCCTTCAGGTCAATGATCTGATGCGGGGCCAGCCCGTATTTTTGCTTGATTTCTTCCGGAGTGTACAGTTCCATTTCGCTTACGCCCTTGCGCGTCAGGGCGACGGACACATGCCGAGAGACAAGCTGCAGCATGTCCTTGTCACCGGTAATGACTGTCGTCTTCCATCCGTTCCGGTCTGCGTGCAGCGTCAGCGTTCCGATGATGTCGTCCGCTTCGTAGCCTTCCAATTCATAGCGCCGGATGGAAAAAGCGTCCAACAGCTCGCGGATCAGCGGAAACTGCTCGGACAGCTCCGGCGGTGTTTTGGCACGGCCTGCCTTGTACTCGGTGAACTCGCTGTGGCGAAAGACGACTTTCCCTGCGTCAAACGCCACCAATATATGGGTCGGCTTCATTTCTTCCAGCACCTTCAGGAGCATGGTGGTGAATCCCAGCACTGCATTGGTGTGCAGTCCAGCCGACGTGGACAGCAGCGGCAGCGCGTAAAATGCCCGATTGGCGATGCTGTTTCCGTCAATCAACACAAAATGACTCAATCTCTCCGACCCCTCTCATGACAATTCGCTAACTTTCAGTTTACCATAGCCCTGACGAACGTGGCAAAAAAGAAGCCCGCGTTTCGCCTGATTCTGCGTAAGGATGCCCTCGCATGAACAAACTAGGGAAAAACCTGCGGAGGGTTATATCCATGTGCAAAGCAAAAGCGGTCTTCTCCTTCCTTTTGGCCCTCGTCCTATCGGTACAGAGCGCCTCAACCTTGACAGCGGCAAACGAGCAGGCACTGAAAAAACGGGTGGCGTTTGTCATTGACGACTTTGGCAATAACATGCCGGGAACGCTAGAGATGCTGAACATGCCCGTACCCTTGACCGTTGCCGTGATGCCGTTTCTTCCTAGCACAAAACGAGACGCCGAAATAGCGCACCGAAATCACCACGAGGTCTTTGTCGATCTGCCAATGGAGCCCGTAAAAGGAAAGCGGTCCTGGCTGGGTCCGGGCGCAATCACGACTGATCTTCGCAGTGAAGAAGTCCGTGTAGGCCCCCCCGGAAAGAAAACAGCCTCCGTTCTGCGCCGCTATATTCCGCGGATTCAGAAGGAAGCAAGGTTCGTTACCATCTCAAAGCTATTGATGGAAGAAACGCCGTAATTTATTCAACAAGGTTTCTTCGCTGGAATTCTGCTGGAGATCGCCCGCAATCAACAAATATTCGCTCACGGCGTCTGCGATCGCCTGGGCGATTTTTTTCTGTCCTGCCGGCCCGGTAAGGAACGCACGATCTCTTGTATTGCTGATGAAACCCATTTCCACGATGACAGTGGGGCAGTACTCGTGTTTCAACAGGTAGTAGGACCTTCCTTGCACAGGTTCGTCCCGGGTTCCAAATACCTGATTGAGCGAGTGTTGCAGCAGGTCGGCCAGAAGAAAACTCTGGTTGTTGGCCTGATAAAGGATGACGGGCCCCCTTCTTTGTTGATCAGATGACCAATTGACGTGCAGGCTGATCATCATCTGCGGCGACAGTTCCTTGGCCAGATGCTTGCGCTGGGCCAGATCGCGCTTGTGTCGGGACGGATTGTTCAGCCATTGATTATCATCGCTCAGCGCCTGATCGCGGTCACGATTGAGCATCACCCGATAACCAGCTTCCGACAACCGGCGGTAGAGACGCTTCGCTATCTGCAAGTTGATTTCCTTCTCAAACAGGTCGTGATACGACGTCCCGGAATCCACACCTCCATGTCCGACGTCGATGAGGATTTGCACTGGCGTAAGCGGAACCGACGCTGCCGCGGGAAACACGGCGGTCATGGCAAACAGAACGAACACAGTTATTTTCTTCATCATGACGTTAGGTTTTCCACCATCCGGGGGAGGATATCCAGCGGGAACGTACTGTGTGATGATTGTGAATTTTTCAAGGAGCGGTTAAAATAAAAAGCGACTTGATCCTGATTGAACATAAGAAGGTGCACACATGGAAAACCCGATGGAAAAGCCCTTGATTCCGCCTTACTTCGCCTTGTTTCTCGGCGTCGTCGCTGTGTCCACGTCTGCCATTTTCGTCAAGCTGTCATCCGCTCCGGCGCCCGTCATCGCTACCTACAGGCTGGTCTTTTCCGTCCTGCTGACCCTGCCGTTTTTGTTGTGGAACCGCAGCGTTCTGACCGAAATCAGACAGTTGACACGAAAGCAGTGGCTGTTAAGCACGCTGTCCGGAGCTTTTTTGGCCAGCCACTTCCTGCTCTGGTTTGAATCGCTCAACTACACGTCAGTGGCCAGCTCTACCGTTCTGGTTACGCTGCAGCCGCTGTTCGCCTTTATCGGCGGGTATGTTTTGTTTGGGGAAAAGCTGCGTCCGCTGGCGTTGTCAGGCGGATTGCTTGCCATTATCGGCAGCTTTGTCATCGGTTGGAGCGATTTTCAGATCGGGGGCATGGCGCTTTGGGGGGACATTCTTGCCCTGCTGGGAGCCGTAACCGTTACCGCCTACTGGCTGATCGGACAGTATATCCGGCAACACCTCTCTTCGTTTGCCTATACACTGGTGGTGTACAGCATGACAAGTCTGCTGCTGGTTGCCTACGATCTGGTCCTTGGCTACGAACTGACCGGGTATCCGCTTTCCGATTGGGGCTGGTTTTTCTGTCTTGCCCTATTCCCCACACTGCTGGGACACTCCATTTTCAACTGGGTGATCAAGTGGCTGAACACCGCGACGATTTCCATGGGAATTCTCGGAGAACCGGTGGGAACGGCCATTCTCGCCTACTTCATCCTCGGTGAAGTGGTTACCATGCCACAGTGGATAGGCGGTCTGATCATTCTGGCAGGGGTTTATCTCTTTCTCCGGTACAATCAGCCCGTCAAGGGAGTCAAACCGCATGAATCAGTGACTGTCTCGCCAGAAAAGCTTGCGTGATTAACCTCTCAACACCGTTACGATCCAGTATACGATTCGGCCGACGATGTATCCAAGAAAGATGACCCAACCCATTTTTCCCCATACGGAAAGTCCTTTTATATACAAAAGCAGGCTTTTTCGTCGACCTGGTGGTTGCGTCATTTTATCTCTCCCAATCCAGATGAATTTTTTGAACAAGGATTCATGATCACATTTCTCATCATAACAAAAAGACAGCAGCTTCTCTAGGCTGCTGTCTTTTGTTCTTGTTCCGGCTTGGCGCCTGCGTTTTTCTTGCGCAAAAAGTAAACAAGCGGGATTGACGCGACAACGGGCAGGGCCGACAGCATCAGGGTATCGGCGATGGCCCTGACAGCAGCCTCTCTTTGAATCAGTCCGGCCAGAAGATAGCTTGCCGTTCCGAAAGCCGCAGCTTGGTCCACACCGTTCAACGATAGCACGCCGGATAAGCTCTTTAATACGTCATTGGCCGCATCAGACATAATGGACACACTTTCGGAAATGGCCGCTGTATGTAGGTTTTGCTGGCGGGTCATGATGCCTGTCAAGATGGCAATACCCAACGAGCTCATCACTTGTCGGATGACGTTGGAAAGAGAAGAAGCTTTCCCGACACTTGCCCGCGGGACGGCATTCATCCCCACGGTGGAGAGCGGCATCATGCATAGTCCGATGCCGAGTCCCCTCAAGGTTAACACCGTATCTAACCAGTGGTGCGGTGTATCGGCCGTCAACCGATACAGTGCAAGCGTCGTAATCCCCATGATGGTGAGGCCGATAAAGCCGACGGGTCCTACGCCATACTTGTCAAACAATTTGCCGCTCACCGGCATCATCAAGGCCATGGCAACCGACTGCGGCATCAAGAGCAGCCCTGTATCGACTGCTGTCATCCCTTGAATGTTCTGCAAAAAAATCGGGATGAGAAATACCCCGCCCATCATCCCTATCATGACGAAGCTGGACGTAAACACACTGAGTGTAAATACCGGGATTTTAAACAAGCGTAAATCGAGGAGCGGCTGCTCCTTCCCCAACTCCACCCAAATGAAGAGCGCCATGCTGAAAAAAGCGATAAAAAACAAACTGACGATATACAGGGACGTCCATCCCTCCGCCTGGCCTTTGCTCAATGCCAGTAATAGCGTCCCAAACGCGATGACAGAGAGAACCGCCCCCAAGAGGTCAAACGTCATGTCAGGCTTTTTCGGGGTCTCCTTCAAGAGGATGCTGCACAAAAATACCGCTATGATTCCGACAGGCACGTTCATGAAAAACAACATGCGCCAACTGAAGTATTCGATCAGGTATCCGCTCAAAGTAGGACCGACGGCCGGTGCAACCATCGCGGCAATCCCGTACAGGCCCAGGGCGACCCCGATCTTTTCCCGGGGGATGATCATGTAAATCATCGCCATCCCAATCGGCATTATCATTCCGCCGCTTACACCTTGAACGATGCGGAAAGCGATCAAACTGCTGTCACTCCACGCCAACCCGCAAAGACCGGACGTGATCGTAAACGCGATCAGCGTGGTAAGGTACACTTTTTTATACCCGAACTTGTCGCCCAACGCACCACTCATCGGAATGACGACCGCACTTGCCAGCATGAAGCCGGTCAAGACCCACTGGATTGTCTGGGTGGTGGAGCCGAACACGTTTACCAGGGTGGGCAGCGCAATATTGATCAAACTATTATTCAACACCGCTACAAACGTTCCCAAAATGATCGCGATGAGGGTAATCCACACAGCCAATCCCCCTCTAGTTTACGAGTACTTTGCTGCCTTCCTTCAATTGCTCACTCGGATTCATTACGATGCTGTCCTGATCATTCACGCCGCCAGTGACGGTTGCCCAATCACGGTCGATTTCACCGACGGTTACCTCCACCTCATGAACCACATCGCGGTCTATTTTATAAAGGTAGGATTTGTTCGCTTTTTTCACAATCGCTGAGGCGGGGAGCTTCCACTCATGGTCGTTGCCGTCCTGCAAGTAAACCTCCGCCAGCATACCTGCCTTGAGTGAGCCGTCCTGATTGTTCACCTTCACTTTGATAGGAAAGGAGCTGCTGTTCGGATCGGACACCGGGCTGACAAATTCAACCGTACCCGTCCATATTTTGCTTCCCATACCCGCAGCCTTTACGACGACGGTCGATCCCATCTTGATCTGATTAATCTGATCCTGAGGTACACTTGCTTCAATTTTGACCGAATCCATATTCACCAGTATCAAGAGCGGAACACCCGGCTGTGCCATTTCACCCGGATCAATGCTTCGGCGGGCGACAATGCCGCTGATGGGCGCATGAATCAGTGTGTTTTCATACGTCATTTTCGCGAGTGCCAATCCCGATTGCAGCCGCTCGACATCGGCCTGCAAGGCAGCTACCGAGTTGGAGGTAGGTCCTGCCTTCACCAAATCCAGTTGTGCCTGTGCCTGTTCCAAACCTGTTTTCGCCTTTTCCAGTTCCAATGAAGCTTTTTCCAGTTCAGCCTGAGATATTGCTCCAGAGTCATACAGGGCTTTCATGCGATTGTAGCTGTTTTGGGCGACCTGAAGACCTGCTTGCGCCTGTGCGACTCCGCTGGATAAGCGCTGCAGTTCTTGGGAGCGGGCCCCTGCCTGTGCGTCAGCCAGACGCGCCTGTGCGCCGGTAATCGCCGCTTCCGCTTGCTTTACCTGCTGGAGGTAGTCGGATGACTCCAGCTCGATCAGGATGTCCCCTTTTTTTACGGTCGAGCCTTCCTTGACCCTTACTTGCGACACCTTGCCAGGAAGTTTGGACACCACTTGAATCTCTTCTTCCGCCTGCACTTTTCCGCTGGCGATCGAACCGGTATGGGACGTTACCTTCCATGCCTTAACGACCGGGACATTCCCTTCCGGTGCAGTGGTCTGATTGATGCAGCCGGCTGCCAAAAGGGAAACCGTGGAAAGAACGACAATCATCTTTTGTGACAGTAACCGTTTACGCATCCCCTATATCCCCTTCACATGAACTTTGATTTCCGCATTCATTCCGGCCCACAAGTGAACGGACTCGCTGGAATCAATCGCCACTTTAATCGGGATGCGCTGTGTCACTTTGGTAAAGTTCCCGCTGGTATTGATGGCGGGCAGCAAGGCAAACGTAGAATTGGTCGCCCTGCCAATTTCCGCCAGATGGCCGGTTAATTTCAAATCGGGGAAAGCGTCGATCTTGATGTCAACCAGTTGGCCCACCTGCAGACGTTGAATCTCCGTCTCTTCAACATTTGCGGAAATATACAGATTGCTTTCATCCACCACCATCGCGACAGATTGACCAGGTGAAACGACTTCTCCTGTTTTGGCCAGAGTTTTCATTACCGTACCGGAAATGGGAGCTCGCAGGACCGCATTTTCCAGCAGGCTGCCGGGAAGATTGGTCGTGTCCTGCTGACCTACAATTTGGTCGGAAACAACCATATCGCCGTCCTTAATTTGCAGGGCGATCAGCTTCCCTGCAATTCGCGGCATGATGCGGTAGATATCTCCTGCCACCCGAGCGTCCTCCGTCGTGACGTAATGACTTCCTTCATACCAGTAGTAATAGCCAACCCCTCCTCCCGCGAGGATCATTCCCGCAAGAATCGCCGTAAGCACGCTCTTTCGCTTCATGATTTCTCCTCAACTTTCTTTTTCTAACTTGTTTGTCAGCATCTTCAGTACAAGGATGATTGAGTCCAACTCCTGATCCGAAAAGTCTTCAAACAATCGGTTGTAGTACTCATCTGAAAAGATCGGCACTTGACCAACAACCTCTTTAAACTTGGGCGTAATCCGTATCCATACCACGCGGCGGTCGTGCTCATCCCTCATTCGCACGACCAATTGCTCCCGCTCCAAACGGTCAATGATGCCGGAAATGGTGCTGTAGGATAGGTCTACCGCTTTGCTGATCTGACCAATCGTCTTCGGCTCATGCACAATTTGCCGAATCACCATCAGCTGCGGCATGGTCAAGCCAAATTTTCCGAGTTCTCTGGTGGCGATCACGTTTATGGTCTTGTTCAATCGCTTCAACAGGTCACGGATGACCGTCGGTTTTTCCATTTTTAGCCCCTTTCATTCATTATTTCGTGCACGAAATTTTTCCATACGAAATAATATAGCACACATCATTGGAATAGCAACTATATTTTAACAAAAAAACAGCACCTGTCTTACTCGATGCTGTTCTTCCCGATAGGGGTTTCCTCCGGCAATTGGTTGCGGACACTGGGGACGTGGCGCGGTTCGTGTTCAATCTCGGGAAACGAGTGGATGGTGACCGCCATCCGTCCCGATTGCGACCTGGCCCGAATCAACACCGGGTAAGGGTACTTGTTTTGAAATACAAAGTCGGGTCCATACCAGCTGACCGTCGCGTCCCTGCCAGGTGGGACGTAAGGGACATGGCGGCTGTGTGAATATCGTTTCACTATGTGCAGCCCGGCGTGATCCACCGCATTGTACAGGGTGGAAGACACCTGGCAGATTCCTCCGCCGATCCCTTCAGAGAGCTCTCCCTTGACGATCACAGGCGCTTGCAGGTAACCTTTTGCCTTGGTTCGCATGCCCACCACCTTGTTAAAGGAAAAAATCTCTCCCGGCATCACGACATAGTTGTTGATCGCTTTGGCAGCGAGCGAAATATTGTGGGAACGGTTTTTGTTGTTCGGATTGAAAAACGTGACATACTGACCGATTCTCTTTTGGCTTACATATTTCAGCAGCTCCCGATCCACCTTCGGATACACGTCCTGGTAAATCTGATTGATCCGCATCGGTCCGTTGCTGTAATAATACGAGAAGAATTGTTGAATAAAAGCGTTGTGGTTCAGGGTTCGTCCCTTTGTTTCCGGTACAATCTCCCCCTTGTCGTTAAACGAGGCATTGACAGGGGGCTGGTAGACCTGTGCTTCCAGTTGTTGAGCAAACAGATACAGCTTTGCATCGTCCACCAAAGGTATGTCGTCAAACGGGATGGTATAGCCAGCCCTATCCATGTACGCGATGATTTCACCGTTATATTCGATTTGCAAAAAATCGGCTACGTCGATTGGATTTAGCAGGAGCAATAACCCCGCCATCCAGGAAAAAAACATCCGGCTGCTCACCTCCTCCAAGGTTAGTATGAGCAGTCCGGATGGTTTCATGCGACACTCCCTGTTTCCTCTCAACCGTTTCGTTTCTCTGTCCTAGTTGTTCAAATCCGTCATTTTCCCGGTGTTCATGTAAATGATCCACTCGCAGATATTGGTGACGTGATCGGCGATTCGCTCCAGATACTGGGCTACCAACAACAGGTGTGTCCCCTGGGAAATCGACTGTTTGTTGTTTGTCATCACATCAATCAAATCGCGGAAAATCTTGGAGAACAGCTTGTCGACGACATCGTCGCGAACCGCAATCTCTTCTGCCGCCTGCTTGTCCTTGTTGATGTAGGCATTGAGGCAGTCACGCACCATCTCTTTGACGTTATCCGCCATGATCGGAATGTCGATGAGCGGCTTTACGTACGGCTCGGCCATCAATCGGCGTGTCGTCTTCGAGATCGAGACGGCGTGGTCCCCCATTCGCTCCAGGTCCGTAACCAGCTTCAGCATCGTTCCCAATCGTCTCAGGTCGCTGCCTACCGGCTGCTGCAGAGCGATCAGCCGAAAGCATCCCGTTTCAATCTCATGTTCCAATTCGTTGATCAGTGTATCGTTTTGAATGACCTCATCGGCCAATTGCACGTCTCGCTCAACCAGGCTTTTAATTGCCTTGTGAATGGCTTCTTCTACCAACGTTCCCATAGACATCAGCTTTTGGTGCAGGCCGTCCAGCTGTTCCTCAAAAACATGTCGTGACATGTAACAATCCCTCCCCATAGGTTGCAGCATAATCGTACAAGGAATTTATGTACGGCAGTTAAAGGCATTGTTATCTTTTTGTAAAGATTTAGGGGAGGTTGTAAACCAGCGAAGGCATCGCGAGCCTTCGCATGTGCGGTTCTACTGCTTTACAGGAAGGGTAACGGTAAACGTGGTCCCCTTGCCCTCTGCGCTCTCTACCGAAATCTGTCCGTTCAGGTTTTCTACCAAATGCTTCACGATGGCGAGCCCCAGCCCGGTGCCGCCTGAATCCCGGCTGCGGGCTTTGTCCACCCGATAGAATCGTTCAAAGATGCGCGGGATGTCTTTTTCCGGAATCCCGATTCCCGTGTCACTCACCTTAATGGACACGGTGCTGCCGTTTGTTTCCACCTTGATTTCGACGGCGCCTCCCTCCGGTGTGTAGGCGATCGCGTTGGAGACGAGGTTCAGGACGATCTGGTGCAGGCAATCCCTGTCCGTGATCATCCACACTTGTGGCCCTTCCGGCATCGTGAAAGCGATCTTTTTGCGCTGAAGCTGCTCCTGCACCAGCGCGACCGTGCCTTCGATCAGTTCATGTACGTTCAGTCGCTTAAGCGTCAGCGGGATCCGTTTCTGCTCAATTTTGGAAAGGTCGAGAATGTCACGGATCATCCGGTACAGCCGTTCGCTCTCGTCGTAAATGATCTGTAAAAAGTTGCGGCAGGTATCTTCATCCTGCATCGCTCCGTCCAGCAGCGTTTCGGTAAAGCCCTTGATTGAGGTAATGGGTGTACGCAGCTCGTGGGATACATTGGCCACAAAATCACTGCGCATTTTCTCCAGACGGCGAATCTCCGTAATATCGTGCAGGACGACAACGACGCCTTTTGCTTCCCCCTTGAAGTTGATGTAAGGAGCAAAGTTCACATCCAATACCCTTTCCTGCGGATAGTAGATGTGAATCTCCTGACGAAACTTCTCTCCCGTGTCGAGGCAGCGGTCGATGTACTGGCTGAGACCAAAATTTTTCCCCGCCTCGATATGCAGTTTGCCGACCAGTTCGTGACCGGGAGTGCCGAGCAGTTTTTCCACTGCCGGATTGACCAGCATGATACGGCGGTTTTCCGTGACGAATATCACTCCGCTGGTCATATTGGTGAGAACACCGGTGAGGCGCTGCTGGTTTTCCGAAATCTCATACATTTGCTTTTCCAGGCTGGACGCCATGAAATTGATGGCACCTGCCAGCTGACCAATCTCGTCCTTGGCTTTGATCTTTACCCGGCTTTCGAACTCCCGCTGCGTGATGTTGCGGGCGACGCGAGTGATCTCTTCAATCGGCCGGATAATGCTGAACGAAATGCGCGACACCACCAGCGATCCAACCACCAGGGTAATGAGGAGTCCGGTCAAGAGGCTAAACCACATGCTGTGTATCGTATCGGTAATGTCTTTCATGGACATCGCCGAGCGTACCGCTCCGATGACCTGCTCCCCCTGCATTACGGGTACGGCTACGTACATCATGTCATACCCCAGCGTTTCACTGAAACGGCGGGAAGCGCCTGTTTTTCCGCGAAGAGCGGCGACAAACTCGGGCCGGTTCGCATGATTTTCCATATTCTCGGGGTGAGAGTTGTTGTCATACAGGACCGTTCCCTGTGAATCGATCACGGTGAGGCGCACGTCTTCCGAAGGGGCAAATTGTTGGACACGTTCCGCCAGGATTGCTGCGTCACGAAACATCTCCGGCTGCCGGACAGCCTGCGCCACCAGTCTCGATTCTCTGGCAAGCAGCTCGTTCATCGCCTCCATGTAGGAGCGTTCCAGTACTTTGGCAAAGTAGATCCCCATGACGATCAGCACAAGCGAAATGAGGCCGAGGATGGTCAAGGTTAGTTTGATGCGAAAGCGCGTCACCTCTCAAGCCTCCCGTTGTTATCCCTCTAGTTTGTAACCTAATCCCCGCACGGTTTTGATGTAACGGGGATTTTTCGTGTCTTCTTCCAGCTTTTCGCGAAGATGGCTGACATGCACATCAACAATGCGCGAATCACCAATAAAGTCGTAGTTCCAGACCGCATTCAACAGTTGATCGCGGGTAAGCACGCGTCCCTGATGACTGGCCAGATAATGCAACAGCTCAAACTCCTTCGGGGTCAGTTCCACTTTTTCTTCGCCGCGGTACACTTCATACTTTTCCGGGTACAAGCGAATCTCACCAAACTGCAGCACGACCTCTTCCGTCTGATCGGGAGCCTCCGATGCGGTTTGCGTACGGCGCAGAATGGCTTTGACGCGGGCAATCACTTCACGGGGACTGAACGGCTTGGTCAAGTAATCGTCTGCCCCCAGTTCCAACCCGAGGATCTTGTCCAGCTCGTCGTCCTTGGCGGTAAGCATCAGGATCGGGGTGTTGTTCCGCTCCTGACGCAGCGTTTTGCAAACGTCCATCCCGTCCATCTTCGGCAGCATCAGGTCGAGAATAATAAAATCAGGCTGCTCTAAACGAGCCATATCCAGCGCCTGTTTCCCGTCAAACGCTGTTACCACTTCATAGCCCGCTTTTTCCAGGTTAAACTGCAACAACTTCGCAATGGAAGCTTCATCATCCACTACCAATATTTTTGTCACGTTGTTGTTCCCCCTACTGTAACGGCGCAACGTCCTTGTTTTTTCAACATTTATATTTGCCTGTTCTAGCTTCAGTCTGCCAAATGCCTATCATGAAGACAAGTTATTTTTTCGTAAAGATGGAGGGGGGCAGAAGAGAAAAAGACGTCTCTTTTTTTAAGAGACGTCTTTTTCACAGTCTTTCCTTATGCCAGCACTTTCATGACGTTGCGAACGGATTCAGCAGACTTGTCGAGAGCCGCTTTCTCCTCGGCGGTCAGTTCCAGCTCAATCACTTTCTCAATACCGTTGCCGCCCAAGAGAGTCGGTACGCCGAGGTAGAGATCATTGTAGCCGTATTCACCTTCGAGGTACGCAATGGAAGGCAGGATACGCTTCTTGTCTTTCAGGATCGCTTCCGCCATCTGCACCAGGGACGCAGCCGGAGCGTAGTAGGCAGAACCGTTGCCGAGCAGGTTTACGATTTCGCCGCCGCCTTTGCGGGTACGCTCTACAATGGCATCCAAACGGTCTTTCGGGATCAGGGTTTCCAGCGGAATGCCGCCAGCGTAGGAGTAGCGCACAAGCGGTACCATGTCATCGCCGTGACCACCCAATACGAAGCCGGTTACGTCTTCTACGGAAACATTCAGCTCCATTGCCACGAAGGTGCGGAATCGAGCGGTATCGAGTACGCCGGATTGGCCGATGACGCGCTCTTTCGGGAATCCGGATGTTTTGAAGAAGGTGTACGTCATCGCGTCAACCGGGTTGGACAGCACCAGTACGATGGAGTTAGGCGCATAGGTTTTCACCTGCTCCGCCACGGAACGCATGATGCCTGCGTTGGTGTTGACCAGATCGTCACGGGACATGCCAGGCTTGCGGGCGATCCCAGCCGTGATAATCACCAGATCCGCGTCCTTGATTTCCGCGTAGTTGGCGGTACCGGTGATGTTGGAGTCAAAGCCAAGCACTGGAGAAGATTCCATCATGTCAAGTGCTTTGCCCTTTGTCGGATTTTCCAGCTGCGGGATATCAACGAGAACGACGTCACCCAGCTCTTTTTGCGCCAGGATGAAGGCTGTTGTCGCCCCTGTGAAACCACTACCGATTACAGCGATTTTTTTGCGTTGGAATGCCATTGTTGTGTCCCCTCCGTAAAGTAGGTTTGTTCAGACGTATTTTACATGTTTTTGATCAATGCGTCAGCAAACTCAGAGCACTTCAGCTCAGTTGCCCCTTCCATCAGACGGGCGAAGTCGTAGGTGACAGTCTTCGCGGAGATGGTTTTTTCCATGGAGTTGATGATCAGGTCAGCCGCTTCGTTCCAGCCCAGGTGACGGAGCATCATTTCGCCGGACAGGATCACGGAAGACGGGTTCACCTTGTCAAGACCTGCGTATTTCGGTGCTGTACCGTGAGTGGCTTCAAATACCGCATGACCCGTCAGGTAGTTGATGTTCGCTCCCGGCGCGATACCGATACCGCCTACCTGTGCAGCAAGCGCGTCGGAAATGTAGTCGCCGTTCAGGTTCAGTGTAGCCACGACGTCGTACTCAGCCGGACGAGTGAGGATTTGCTGCAGGAACGCGTCAGCGATCACGTCTTTCACGATGATCTTGCCAGCAGCTTCAGCCTCTTTTTGCGCTTTGTCAGCGTCTCCGCCTTCAGCCTTGATGCGATCGTACTGTGCCCACGTGAACACCTTGTCGCCGAATTCTGCTTCGGCTACGGCGTAGCCCCAGTTTTTGAACGCGCCTTCCGTAAACTTCATGATGTTGCCTTTGTGCACCAGCGTGACGGATTTGCGCTTGTTGTTGATTGCGTAGTTGATCGCCGCGCGGACGAGGCGCTCCGTACCTTCCTTGGATACCGGCTTGATACCGATACCGGAAGTCTCAGGGAAGCGGATTTTTTTCACGCCCATCTCTTTTTGCAGGAATTCGATTACTTTCTTTACTTCCGGAGTGCCTTCCGCCCACTCTACGCCAGCGTAGATGTCCTCGGTGTTCTCGCGGAAAATGACCATGTCAGTCAATTCAGGATGTTTCACCGGAGAAGGAACACCGTCGAAATATTGAACCGGACGAACACACGCGTACAGGTCAAGCTCCTGGCGCAGCGCCACGTTGATGGAGCGGATGCCGCCGCCTACCGGAGTGGTCAGAGGACCTTTGATCGCGATCAGGTACTCGCGAACTGCTGTCAGCGTATCTTCCGGGAGCCATTCACCGAATTTGTTGAACGCTTTTTCCCCTGCGTATACTTCGAACCAGGCGATTTTCTTCTCGCCTTTATAGGCCTTTTCGACTGCCGCATCCAGCACGCGAACGGAAGCGTTCCAGATGTCAGGGCCGGTCCCGTCGCCCTCGATGAAAGGGATAATCGGATTGTTTGGAACAATCAATTTGCCGTTATCAACCGTAATTTTTTGCCCGGCAGCAGGCTGCGTCAAGGTTTTGAACACAAGAATCCCTCCAGAAAAATAGTTGGAAAAAACTTTCAGGTAATATTTCCAGACGTACGAGAACTACCACATGGCGTGGTAGTTCTCAACCGTTCAGATATACTGAAGGTTTAACGTCGGTCGATCGGCACGTAGTGTTGGTTGACGGGTCCGATGTAGTCTGCGCGCGGACGGATCAGACGGTTGTTTTCGTACTGCTCCATAATGTGCGCTGTCCAACCGGACATCCGGCTGATCGCGAAGATCGGCGTGAACAGGTCGCTTTCCAATCCCAGCGCGATGTAAACGGATGCGGAGTAGAAGTCGACGTTCGGCTTCAATCCTTTTTCACCTGTAACCATTTCCTCGATTTTCACGGACATCTCATACAGCTCAGGGCGTCCGATTTGGGCAGTCAGTTCCTTGGACATTTGACGGAGCCACTTGGCACGCGGGTCGCCGTCTTTGTATACGCGGTGTCCAAAGCCCATGATTTTTTCCTTGTTGTCCAACTTTTTGCGAATGTACGGCACGACATTTTCCATGGAGCCGATTTCCTGCAGCATGGATGCCACCGCTTCATTCGCCCCGCCGTGCAGAGGTCCTTTCAGCGTTCCGATGGCGGAGACGATGCCGGAGTAAATGTCTGTGAGGGTTGCCACCGTTACGCGTGCAGCAAAGGTGGACGCGTTGAACTCATGGTCAGCATGGAGGATCAAGGCAACGTCAAACGCTTTTACAGCCGTTTCTGTCGGCTCTTGACCGGTCAGCATGTACAGGAAGTTCTTCGCAATGCTGTAAGACGGATTGGGTGCAACCGGCTCAAGACCTTTGCGGATACGGGCAAAAGCCGCCACCAGCGTAGGGGTTTGCGCCATCAGACGAACCGATTTGCGGTAGTTTGCTTCCGGAGACATGTCTTGCGCCTCCGCATCGTAGAGCGCTAACGAAGAGACAGCTGTACGTAAAGCCGCCATCGGGTGCACGCCTTGCGGGTAGCTTCGAATACTGTCGATTACTTCTTTTGGTACTGCTGCGTTTTCACCCAGTTGTTTTTTCAGGGCTTCCAGCTGATCGCGCTTCGGTAGCGCTCCATGCCAGAGTAGGTATACCACTTCTTCAAAGGTAGCGTTTTCAGCCAATTCATCGATGTTGATTCCGCCGTAGCAAAGAACGCCGTCCACGATCGAACAGATCGACGATTGAGCGGCAACAACGCCTTCCAGTCCGCGAGTAGCAGTCATGAAACTCTCTCCTTTTCACGTAGTCTCTATGAAATTGTGGCGGCAGTCTTTCTTTTTACTACCATCCTCCAAAAAAAAGTGAGTGCCATTAAAGGCGTTCTGAACAAACATTCGCCCTTCAGCAAAAGGAAAGAGGAAGGAACCAGGGGGTTTCACCTTGCGATGGCAATAAAAAGAAAGGAACCATATTTCGACAACAATTATAAAAGATTATTGAGAATTTGTGAATGAAAAAAAGTGCATACAGTGAAAAGGTATTTCTTCTGGTGAAACTTGCTAGGTATCGTTACCATACTGCATAATAGTTACAAATCAGTTTTTTTCTTGCCCGATCACTCGCAAAAAAAGAAAGGAGAGCCGATGTGAACAGGGAAAACTGGGTTGAACGGCTGTTCCAGATTGTATCGGTTTTGTTGAGAGTGGCCCGTTTTATCTGGGTCTGTCTGCTCCTGTATTTGGCCTACCGCTTGTTTCTCTTTGCAACACCTTTACTTTACCCATTTTTTATCTCCTTACTCATCGCCCTCATGATCAACCGGCCGGTTACCTATCTCTCCGAAAAGTCAAAAATCCCGCGCTGGCTATCGGTCACCATCGCGTTGATCGCCTTGCTCGCCTTTTCCGGGGGATTGGTTACGTTGATCGTTGCCTCAACCGTCATCGAAATCGGAGAATTGATAACCAGATTGCCTGTATTTATGGCAGAATTGGCCAGCTATCTGCAGCGAACCATTTCTCAGGATTTCCTGCTGGGGCTGTACAATCAGATTGAGCTCTTCTATACCCAACTGGATTCCAACTATCAGGACAAAATCAACGATACGGTGGGAAAAGGCATTACAAGCATCACACAAGCGGGACAAAATCTGGTTCTCGGCTTTTTGGAAGGGATCAAAAACATACTCATCTCTCTGCCGAATCTGGCCACGGTACTGGTGATCTCCCTCTTGGGCGCATTCTTTATCTCCAAAGACTTCTACCTCTGGGAGACTCGTCTGCGCCGGGTGCTGCCCCGGGGTGTCAACAGTCGAATGGACACCATTCTGATCGACCTGCGAAACGCCCTGTTCGGCTTTGTCAAGGCTCAGCTCACGTTGATCTCGCTGACCGCTGCCATCGTCATCGTCGGTCTTTTGATCCTTCGCGTGGAGTATGCCGTGACGATCGGCCTCATCACCGGACTGGTTGACCTGCTGCCGTATCTGGGAACCGGAACGGTTTTCATCCCCTGGATCATCTATTCGTTTTTCAAGGGCAACTACAGCCTGGTGATCGGTTTGTCCATTTTGTACGGCATCGTCATCATCTTTCGTCAGATCATGGAACCGAAAGTGGTGGCGGAAAACGTGGGTCTGGATCCGCTGCTGACGCTGGTAGCCCTGTTTGTGGGGCTTCAGCTGTTCGGCTTCCTCGGATTGATTGTCGGTCCGGTGACACTCGTCATTATCAATGCCCTGGTGAAGGCCAATGTGTTTGAGGACGTCTGGAAATACATCAGGGGCAGGGAGGCCTAACGCCGGAAAAAGATCTGGATACGCCCGGACGAAATCATCGACCAGAGCCATTTTTTCAGGAAGTGACGGATGATCATCCGGGTGTAGGGAATCAGCATCAGAAACCCGGTCAGGTCGGTGATAAACCCGGGCGTCAAGAGCAGTACGGCGCCCACCAGCACCAGCGCGCCATCGATCAGTGCGTCGGTCGGCATCTGGCCGCGGGAAAGCTGGACCTGCAGCAGACGAAGGACCTGCAGCCCCTGCTGTTTGGCCAGCCAGGCGCCAATCAAGCCGCTCAAGATCACCAAAGCTACGGTATTCCAACCGCCGATCACTTTTCCGATCGAAATGAGTCCCCACAGTTCAACGGCGGGGATCACGATAAACAAGATCACGAGAATGCGGAACACGCTACTCACTCCCCTCATCGTGGCGATTCTGCGTCGAACTTTGGGCTTCCAGCCAGGCGTATATTTCCGGCTCCAGCCGGGACAAGCGGATCGGTTTTAATGCTGCGTTGGTAAACACGTGCATGGTTCTTCCAAAAACCAGCAGTTGTTCGTCTGCCACACGGTACACCTCATAGGCGTACGTCAGGCGAACCGGCGTGATATCCGCGATCCAGGTGCGAATGTCCACCAGGTCATCGTACAAGGCAGGCTGTTTGAACGAGACGTTTGCCTCTGCCACGGGAAGGAGGATGCCTTTTTTCTCCAAATCTCTGTAGCGAAAGCCTGCTTGCCGGAAAAACTCAGTCCTCCCTACCTCAAACCAGTTGAGGTAGTTGGCGTGATACACGACGCCCATCTGGTCGGTCTCGCTGTACCTGACCCGGATCTGGGTGGAATAAATCGTTGGTGTGCTCACGGTATCGCTCCTTTCTCTGAAATCATTGTATCATAGCAAAGAAAAATGTACCGTATCTGGAAAGTACGACTGGAGGGGAGAATCATGATCTATCGGAGAAAGGTATACAAGCTGATTCCAGAAAAGTTTGACGAGTTTAATCGGTTCTTTCATACCTACCTGCTTCCGAACCAACGGAAGCACGGCGCCAGGCTGGTGGGACGCTGGGTAACGGAAGAGAAGAACGAAGTAATTGCCATATGGGAATACACCAGCTATGACGAGTACATCAGGATTGAAGAAGCGGTCCGAAACGACGAACTTCATCGGCTTGCCCAAGAAAAGCGCAAGGAGATGGGACAGCTGTATGTAGAGAGCAAACAAGATTTTCTTGAACCAACAGGCTTGTATCATCCCCCCAAACATATCGTAGCCGTATTTGGCTATATCACCAATCATGCCGGAGAAGTGTTGATTGTAAAAACCTATCATCGTTCCGATACCTGGGAGCTTCCGGGAGGACAAGTAGAAGCGAATGAGACACTGACTGAGGCGCTAAAAAGGGAAATTAAAGAGGAGACGGGAATTGAAGTCGAACTACACGGCCTGACGGGTGTATACCACAACGTGAGCAGCGGCATTGTTGCCATTGGTTATTATGGAGTGGCAATCAGCGGCCAGCTTACTACGTCTGATGAGACGAAAGAAGTTCGCTTTGTAAAGTTGGATTCTGGCAATGCCGCAACCTACTTCACGAGATCACATTTTCTTACGCGTGCGTTGGATGCAATCAAGGGAGGATCAGTCTACTATGAAGCGTATCGGGTGAACCCCAGCCACATGCTGGAACGATTGTAGCGAACGAAAAAGGACGGGGCACAAATGGCTCCGTCCTTTTTCTTATCGTATCGGGCACACTCCCGCCTCGCACGCATCAGCTGTCTCCAAATCAGCGTCCTCCCCTTTTTCAAACTGCTGGAGGATCGCCGGATCAAACGGCTTCATTGAGGCTTTCAGGGCTTCGTACTGCTCTTTGGTGCACGCTTCGTACGGTGCCAGCTGATAGGTTCCGCCGTCCAATTGCAGGAACGAGACGCCGACGAAATTGTCCCATCCCTCGTAGACGATGGACTCCACCTCATCCCATTCGTTGGGACGAACGGTAATCGTGTTGGAGGAATTGTGCTCCGTGTATTCTTTTTGGAAGCGGAAATACGTTTCAAACTGACGTTTGGCGTTGACTTCGTTCTTGGTTTCCTTGGCGCCGGAAGCAACCGGAAAGTCGATCACGAGCGTTCGCGCATTGGCCATTCGCTCCTCGTGGGTATCGCCGGGGGTACCTACCTCCGGATGAACCGTCCAGCCCAAAGCTTGTACCGCTTTTGCCAATGGGTCGGCGGCATTGATGCGGATGCGGCGGATGTAGTACGGCGAATGAGACCAGTGCAGCCCGCTGGAAACGCCGCCTGCCACTTGAGAGAGCGTTCCCTCCGGTTTCACCGTGGTCACGAGCAGCGGAGCGTTCACTCGCAGCTGGTACGCGTAGCGGTCCGCTTCCTCGCGGGCAGTCTTGCCGAGCAGGGAAAGCAGCTCCACTTCCTGCTCCTCCGTGTAATTGAGCGCGGCCAGTGCGTCCTTGACGCCGGTAAGAGACGTCCCCAGCAATCTGTCGCGCTGCTGAACCACGTCCCAGTGAGGCAGCTCCAGTGTGACCAGTGTCATGCGCAGGCCTGCGCGTGCCGATTTCCGCTGCGCATCCAAAAGGCCGTCCACATCCAGGTACTTGGAGCCGTCCGGACTTGTCTTTACAAACTGAACGAGGTTGACCGTCGTCAAGTTGCAAACGCCATAGGAATCGAGGAGAATCTCCGCGCAGGGATTGAGCCCTTCCGCATTGGGGCGGCGGCGATTCGCTTCTTCCAGGTTGATGAAGCCCGGTTCCCCTTCCAGCTGCATCATGGTAAAGACCAAGTGCAGGAATTCCCGGGAAGGCTTTTTCGTAAAGGCAATCGAGTTGTTGGACATGCGCCGGTGATCCAGACCGAATCGGCCGTCCCCTACTTTTTGGATCGTGTCGAACCAGGCCGGTTTCCGGTCTCCCAGAAGCTCGCCCACTTTTTTGTGGTGGGCCAGTTGCTGATCCGACCAAAAGCCATTAATGCCGTATTTGGCAAGCATGCACTCATAGTCGTCAGCGTCAAAGAGAAAAATTTCCGCTGTCCGGCGCACCCCGCCAACAACGACGTTGGCCCCGATCAGGTTTCCGATGTCCAGGATGTGAATCGGGCGAACCCGTCCGTACCCATTCGCGTCCGTCTCAATCGGCGCGAGATACGGATCAATCTGGTTTTTCAGCACCTTGTCGATTCCCTCGAACATCTCGCGGAGAGGCTCATGTCCGCTGGCGGTGCCGCCGAACGTTTTCAGTCTCTCTCCTTTGGGACGCACGCTGTTGTAGGAGATTTTCACGGTGTGGATGTGCTCGTACTCTTTTTGCGTCAGGATCTGCAGATAGAGGCGCAGCGATTCAACCCAGCCCTCTTTGCTGTCCCCTACATAGATTTTGGCGAATCCGTTTTCCAGTACTTTCAGCTCGGAACGCTCCAGGCGCTGATGCTTCGGCAACGGCTTGTATTCGGACGAGAGAAGTGTCACATTGGTGCGGATCGGTGACAGTCCTTTGGCCATTTCTTTGGTGCACTTGAAACCCACGCCTGTGCCCACGAGAAGCATGTAGAAAAGATCGCCCAAATCGTCCCACGAAGTAATGTTGAGGAAGGAGCAGTTAAAGTTGGCCAGCGGATATTTGTCCGCAACGCCGTTCTCTGCGCCGCCAACCCACAACGTCCGGCCGGACAGAAACTGACGCAGGTTAAACATGTTGTCAAACAGGCCTTCTGCTTCTTTCGTCAATTCGTCCAAATCCGGTCTCAGACCGATCTTCTCCATGTGCTGGTAAGCCAACTTAATGTTGAAATCTACTGCGCGACGGCAGGTTTCTTTCCAGGTTTCCCGTCGTCCTTTTTCAGGCAGATAACGGGAGTATGTGCGATAGTATACGAACTGCCCCAATGGATTCATATGTGGCGGAAAATCAGGATACTGATTCATAAACTCATCGCGTAAAAAAGTAGTTCGGGTCGCGAGTTGCAACATCTGTTTCCCTCCTTTCACTCTCTACCTCTAGTTAACTCTTTTTTCCTGTAAAACACAAGCGAATTATTCAACATATTGTGTTTAATATTTTTCGACAACACCATATATAGTATTGACAACAAAAAAGACGGAGGCATCCTCCGCCTTTTCCTGCTATCATCTATCAGCTTACAGCACCCGGGCATGTCCGGTATAAATGTGGCCCCGTTCGGAATCGACCGTTACGGTGATGCCGTCTTGCAGAACCTCGGTGGCGCGATGCACCCCTACGATGACGGGAACATTGAGATTGAGTCCAACGATCGCAGCGTGAGAGGTCAAGCCTCCCTCTTCCGTAATGACGGCTCCGGCGCGTTCAAATGCCTGAATCATGTCAGAATCCGTGCCAATCGTGACGAGAATCGCTCCGTCTTCCATCTTCGCCATCGCTTCTTCCGTAGAGCGGGCGATCACGACCTTGCCGGTGACCACTTTGCGCCCGATTCCCTGTCCTTTGGCAATGATGTCGCCGATCACATGGATTTTCATCAGGTTGGTCGTGCCTACTTCGCGTACCGGCACGCCAGCCGTAATGATCACCAGATCCCCATGGCGAACATAGCCTGCTTTTAACGACTCCTGTACGGAGAGATCGAGCATCTCGTCGGTAGTATGCGCGATCGCTCCCAGCACGGGATACACACCGTTTACCAAGGCGAGACGGCGCATCACGCCTTTGTGCGGCGTCACAGCAACGATCGGCGCCTTCGGCCGGTACTTGGACACCATCCGCGCCGTGTGACCGCTTTCGGTAGCCGTAATAATGGCCGTTGCGTCCAGATCAAGCGCCGCATTGGCTACGGCTTGACTGATCGCATCCGTAATCGTCACCTGCTTTTGCAGCGCATGGACCTGTAATATTTCGCGGTAGTTCAGCTCCTGCTCCGCTCTGACGGCGATGCGGTTCATCGTCTCTACCGATTCCACCGGATACTTGCCCGCAGCCGTTTCCCCGGAGAGCATGATCGCATCCGTACCGTCAAAAATGGCATTGGCTACGTCACTTGCCTCGGCCCGGGTCGGACGGGGGTTTCGCTGCATGGAATCAAGCATTTGCGTCGCTGTAATAACCGGTTTGCCCAATTCATTGCACTTTTTGATCAGCTTTTTCTGGACGAGCGGAACTTCTTCCGCCGGAATCTCTACACCCAGATCACCGCGGGCCACCATCAGTCCGTCGGCGACAGCGAGAATTTCGTCGACGTTGTCCACGCCTTCCTCGTTCTCGATTTTGGCAATGATGTCAATGCGGGCCCCATGCCGCTCCAGAATCTGCCGAATTTCCAGGATGTCAGAGGCCTTGCGTACGAATGAGGCAGCAATGAAATCCACTTCCTGCATAATCCCGAACTCGATGTCCTGCGCGTCCTTTTCCGTAATCCCCGGCAAATTGATTTTCACGCCCGGCACGTTGACTCCTTTTTTGCTCTTCAAGGTGCCGCCGTTTTTTATCCGGCAGACGATGTCGTTGCCTTCAATCGCTTCTACGGTAAGCCCGATCAGTCCGTCGTCGATCAGGATGGTGTTGCCCACACGGACGTCCTGCGGCAAACTGGCGTACGTGATGGACACCCGTTCTGCGGTCCCCTGCACCTCCTCCGTCGTCAGGGTAATCATGTTGCCCTCTATGAGATCTACGGCGTCAAACGCAAGCGTACCGGTGCGAATTTCCGGCCCCTTGGTATCGAGCAGAATGGCTACCTGTCTTCCCGTCTCCCGGCAGGCTTGCCGGATATTTGCGATTCTGGCCGCGTGCTCATCATGAGAGCCGTGGGAAAAATTCAAACGAGCCACGTTCATGCCGGCTTCAATCAGCTTTTTCAGCGTCTCCACCGATTCGCTGGCCGGCCCAATGGTACATACGATTTTTGCCTTCCGCAACAAAATAAGTCCCTCCCCAAAATGTACCTGACACAAAATGTCTAGATCGACAATGTACGTGCAAGCTGATATACGGACAAATCGAGCTTGTGCTTCTGAGCCAAGGCTTCGTCGAAATCGACGTCGACGATTTGGTTATTCTGTATGCCCACCATGCGGTCCTTTTTGCCGGCAAGCAGCAGGTCAACCGCCGCTGCTCCCATGCGGCTGGCCAGCATGCGATCGAACGCCGTCGGTGAACCGCCGCGCTGAATATGTCCCAGAACGGTAACACGCGTCTCCCAACCGGTCAGCCGTTTGATTTCTTCGGCATAGGTGGCGGCGCTGCCGACCCCTTCCGCGACGATGATGATCGAGTGCTTTTTGCCGCGGCGGTGTCCGGCATGCAAACGCTCCACGATATCGTCCATATCCTGTTCCGCTTCCGGGATGATGATGGACTCTGCCCCGGCAGCAAGACCCGCCCAGAGGGCAAGGTCGCCCGCATCCCGTCCCATCACTTCAATGATGTATGTACGCTCATGGGACGTAGCCGTGTCCCGGATTTTATCGATCGCTTCCACGATCGTGTTTAAAGCCGTGTCGAACCCGATGGTAAAATCGGTGCAGGGAATGTCGTTGTCGATCGTGCCGGGCACCCCGATCGTCGGGAAGCCTTTCTCCGTCAGCTTCTGTGCCCCGCGAAACGAGCCGTCCCCGCCGATGACGATCAAGCCCTCAATGCCGTGTTTGTGCAGCTGTTCCACCGCTTTTTGCTGCCCCGCCTCCGTCTTGAATTCCTCGCTTCTCGCCGTGTAGAGGATGGTCCCACCGCGGTGGATGATGTCACCTACGGAACCGAGCGTCATCTCCTTGATGTCGCCTTCCATCAAACCCGTATAACCATGGTAAACCCCGTACATTTGCACGCCGTGATAGGCGGCCCGACGAACGGCAGCCCGCACGGCAGCATTCATGCCAGGCGAATCTCCTCCACTGGTCAAAACAGCAATTTTCTGCATGGTCCCCCCACCTCTCCATTCTTTCTTTCGCCAGAGTCGTTTTTCTCATTTTTTAGCATGTCTTTGAAAAGCAAACAGTATGTACCATAACCGTTTTGATACATGCTGTTATAGTGACTGGTTCATATCTGTTATACTCTCTCGATTATTCTGCCATACTGTTTGAAAGATCTGACAAATCATGAATTCCGATTACGATTGTAGCAGATTTTCGCACCGGAAAAAAGCGAAAAAACTCACCTGTCTTACGTTGGCGCTGCGCCGGGCAAGGCCAATAAGAAAACCTCCCCGACTAGAGGGAGGCGTATTCACCGATCTGTTTAAATTTCTCGTAACGATCCTGTATCAGTTCTTCCCGGTTCAACTTCCGCAGCTGTTCCAGTCCTTCCAGCAGCTTCGCTTTGACCAGTTGGGCCTGCAGCACGACATCGCGATGAGCTCCGCCAAACGGCTCGTCAATAATGCCGTCAATAACGCCCAGCTCCAGCAGGTCCGGAGCGGTAATTTTCATCGTCTCCGCTGCACGCATCGCCAGGCTGGCATCTCTCCATAAAATAGCGGCTGCACTTTCCGGAGCGATCACGGAGTAATAGGAATTCTCCAGCATGTACACGCGGTTGCCCATTCCAATCGCCAGTGCACCGCCGCTTCCGCCTTCCCCGATCACGACGCAAAGAATGGGAACCCCAAACGTCGCCATCTCGCGTAAATTGCGCGCAATCGCCTCGCTCTGCCCCCGCTCCTCGGCTGCTTTGCCCGGATAAGCACCGGCGGTATTGATAAAGCAGATAATCGGGCGTCCAAACTTATCCGCCTGCTGCATCAAACGCAAGGCCTTCCGATACCCTTCCGGATGCGCCATGCCGAAGTTTCGTCTGATGTTGTCTTTCGTGTCTTTTCCCTTTTGATGACCGATCACCGTAACCGGCTGACCGTCGAGGGTGGCAATTCCGCCTACGATCGCCAAATCGTCACGAAACAAGCGATCGCCGTGCACCTCGATAAAATCAGAAAAAATGTGTTGAATATAGTCCAGTGTGGTCGGACGCTCAGGGTGACGGGAGAGCTGGACCCGCTGCCAGGGCGTGAGGTTGCCGTATATCTGCTGCGCCAGGTCCTTCGCTTTTTGTTCCAGGCGCATCACTTCTTCGGAGAAGTCAATCCCTTTTTCTTCCGTAAATCTGCGGAGCTCCTTGATCTTGTCCTGAAGTTCCACCAATGGTTTTTCAAACGGTAACTCGCCTGCCATACCTTACACTCCCTCCCCCATTACATGCATCTCCACCAGCTTGGAGAGTGTGGCCCGCATGTCTTTCCGGTGCACAACCTTGTCGAGTTGTCCATGTTCCAGCAAGAATTCTGCGGTTTGAAAGTCTTTTGGCAGCTCTTGACGAATCGTCTGTTCTATTACACGCCGGCCGGCAAAGCCGATCATGGCTCCCGGCTCGGCAATGTTGTAGTCGCCCAGAGAGGCAAAGCTGGCAGATACGCCGCCGTATGTAGGGTTGGTCAGTACCGAGATGAACAAGAGGCGCTCCCGATCCAGACGGGCTAGAGCCGCGCTGGTTTTCGCCATCTGCATCAAACTGAGGACGCCTTCCTGCATCCGAGCTCCCCCGGAGGCGGAGAAGAGGATAAACGGCAGCTTTCGTTCAACAGCCCGCTCAATTGCCCGGGTAATTTTTTCACCGACAACCGAGCCCATGCTGGCCATGCGGAAGCGGGAATCCATCACGCCGATCACGATTCGGTTTCCGCCCAGAAGCCCCTCGCCGGTAATCACCGCTTCGTTGAGATTGGTGGATTTCTTATCCTGCTCCAGCTTCTCCAGATAGCCGGGGAAGCCAAGCGGATTCGCCGTAATCAAATCGGCATCAAACTCTTCGCGCAACGCTCCGTCATCGAGGAGAGATTGAATGCGCTCCGGAGCCGACATGGGGAAATGGTATCCGCAGCCTTTACAGACGCGCAGGTTTTTCTCCAGGTCCTTGGAGTAGTGAATCGTACCGCAGTGCGTGCATTTATTCATAAGCCCTTCGGGGACTTCTTTCGGCTCAATGGTCGGAGCTGGTACGCGCCCTAACGTCTCCGCCGGGAGTGTGGCAAATTTACGCTTTTTACCGAAAAGATCCTTGAGCACAGTAACACCTCACTTTTTCCCTTCAGTGAAGGATGGAGCCGAGCACCTCTTGCACCTCGTGAACTTCACTTTCAGGTACAAGGATTTCATACTGTTTGGAGACCTTCGCCTCGCGAACTTTTACCAGGAATCCTTCTTCTGTTAATCGTTGCTGAATACGTTCCGCAATTTTTTCACTGGGAGCGATGTAGATGACCGTCCACATGCTGGCTTCCTCCTTAACTAACTCCGATAGAGGCTGACATTTCCGCTCATCATATCACAGCGTCAACGGTCGCCGCAAACGCATGCAGGAAGTCCGGCTGAACGAACGATTCTCCCTTGTTACAGCTTGCTGTTTTCCAAATGCTCCCGCATCCGCTCCACGGCGGTCGCCTCGTCTCCCTGACGGATCGCTTCCATGATCTGTCTGTGTTCGTCCAATGCCGCCCGCGCTCTTCCTTCGCGCGAAAGCGACTCGCTCCGCACGCTTTCGCTGTATTCGACCAGCGGAGCCCATATGCGGTGGAGAATGGAGTTGCGGCTGGACCTGCAGATGACACGGTGGAACAGATAGTCTTCTTCCGTGGGAACTTCCCCTTTTTCCACTCGTTCCGTGGCGGATGCCAATATTCGTTCCATCTCTTCAAAATGCTTGCTCGTCGCCCGCCTGCAGGCCAGTCTTACCGCATCCAGCTCCAATATCTTGCGCATCTCAATCAGGTCTTTTTTTGTTTTGTAGTCCCGCAGGATAAAAAAACCAAGAATGTCGATCAGGCGGTTGTGCCGATAATGTTTCAAAAAGGTGCCTTCCCCGCGGCGGGTCTCGATCAGCCCGAGGAGTTCCAGCGCGCGCAGAGCCTCGCGGACAGAGGAACGGCCGGCTCCCAGCTGTTCGGACAGTTCGCGCTCGGAAGGAAGCTTGTCGCCCGGGCGCAAGTTGTTGTTCTGCACGATTTCATGAATTTGCAGCAAAATGCCCTCGTACACTTTCCTCTCTTGCGCAGAATCGAGCACAACGGACCCTCCTTTACATTCGGTGCACCTGTGTTTCCTTACACTTGCTGATAGGTGATCGAAGAGAGCTTCATCGTTTTTTCCTTGACGGCTTCAGGGTCCACGGTGATGCGTGCTACGCCGCTCTCCATGGCCGCCTTGGCCACTGCTGCCGCTACATGCGGAGCGACGCGCGGATCAAACGGTGCCGGAATTACCTTGTCACTAGAGAGCTCCTCTGGACTGACCAGATCGGCAATGGCGTAAACGGCCGCCAGCTTCATCGCTTCGTTGATGGTGGTCGCACGTGTGTCAAGCGCACCGCGGAAGATGCCCGGGAAGGCAAGCACGTTGTTCACCTGGTTCGGGAAATCGGAACGGCCTGTTCCCACTACCGCTGCTCCGGCGCTTTTTGCCTCTTCCGGCATGATTTCCGGAATCGGGTTGGCCATGGCAAAAATGATCGGATCGCGGTTCATCGACTTTACCATTTCCACGGTGACTGCCCCCGCTACGGAGACGCCGACAAACACGTCCGCCCCCTTCATCGCGTCGGCCAAATCGCCTTGCAGTTTGGTGCGGTTGGTGATTTTGGCCACCTCTTCCTTCACTGGGTTCATGCCGTAAGGACGGCCTTCGTAGACAATGCCTTTGGTGTCGCACATGATCACATCTTTGACACCCATGCCGACCAGCAGCTTGATAATGGCGATTCCCGCCGCACCGGCGCCGTTTGCGACCACGCGAATCTCATCGAGTTTCTTGTTCACCACGCGCAGCGCGTTGATCAGCCCGGCAGCCGTCACGATCGCGGTTCCGTGCTGGTCGTCGTGAAAAATCGGGATGTTGGCCTCGCGCTTCAGACGCTCCTCCACTTCAAAGCAAGCGGGTGCAGCAATATCTTCGAGATTGACGCCGCCAAAGGTCGGCTCCAGCAGTTTCACCGTTTCTACAATTTTATCCACATCTGTGGTATCCAGGCAGATGGGGAAAGCGTCCACACCCGCGAATGCTTTAAACAGCAGCGCCTTGCCCTCCATGACCGGCATGGCCGCTTCCGGTCCGATATTGCCCAATCCGAGAACGGCGGTACCGTCACTGACGACAGCGACCAGATTTCCTTTCATGGTGTAATCGTACACTTTGGACGGATCATCAAAAATCTCCTTGCACGGCTCAGCGACCCCCGGAGAGTAGGCCAGGCTCAAATCGTACGCGTTACGTACAGGGACTTTGGACACTGCTTCCAGTTTCCCTTGATGCTTTTTGTGAAGCTCGAGCGCTTCTTCTCTCAATTTGGACACCACAACCACTCCATTTCACTTTTCATCTATCTATCTCGAACAAATCCAGTGGTCTGACCACTTTTTTTAATCATGTTCTCATTATAACAAAACCGTTTGTCCTGTAAACCTGCTGAAAACAACGAAAAAAGGAGGACATTCCTCATCCTCCCCAATTTATCGGCATTTCTTTTTGAATTACGCTGTCACGTCCCACAATTGCTCGCGCTTGCTCCAAAAACGATGTGTCCACATCCACTCGAGTGGCGTCCGGCAAGCGAATCGATTGCTTTTTGCTCTCGTAATACAGCACCACAGAAATCGTTCCTCTTTTTTCGACAAACAATTGGTGGAGACGGTGCAATGTCGAATCCCGCTCTTGTTCGGGGGATATTTTGATAAACAGCACCGGTTCTGTCGATGGTTTCGGCAGCTGTCCTGCGTCCCAGAAGCGGGAGGCGAGCAGCTTGACTGTGTCTTCCTGGTAATCCACACGCCCTTCCATGACGACAAGCCGCTCCTTCTGCACCAGATCAGCGTACTTGGCAAACACCTGCGGGAACACGACGGCCTCTACCTGCGCCGTCTTGTCTTCCACGGTGACGAACGCCATCGGATCTCCCTTTTTCGTTTGGATGCGCCGTTCCTCCGTAATCATCCCGACGATCTTCACCACCTGGTCCTGGGGACACTCGACGAGCGAGGAGACGGAATGAACCTCTGGCCGGTTGAGAAGGTAAGCGTACTGGTCCAGCGGATGGCCGGACAGGTATACCCCCAGCAGCTCCCGCTCCTCCTTCAGCTGCTGGACCTGGCTAAACGGCGGAACGTCAGGGTATTCGCTGGGTGGTCGCATCGGCTCTCCCCCGTCGTCGGCCGCAAACAGGTTGAGCTGGTCGGCATCCCGGTCCTGGCGCCTGGATGTGGCTTTGCCCATCGCTTCATCCAGCAGCACCAGGAGCTGGGTGCGGTGTCCCGGCAGCGAGTCCAGCGCTCCGCACATGATCAGCGACTCCACCACCCTCCGGTTGACCAGCCGGCTGTCGACGCGGTCGCAGAAGTCAAAGAGATCCCTGTACGGACGTCGTGCCCGCTCCCGTACGATCGACTCGATCGCTCCGTATCCCACGTTTTTCACCGCGGCAAGGCCAAAGCGGATGGCGTTGCCCTGTACGGTAAAGAAGGCTTCGCTCTCGTTTACGTCCGGCGGCAGCACGGTGAGACGAAGGCGACGCGCCTCCTCGGTATACTCGGCGATGCGAGTCTGACTGCCGATCGAAAGCGACAGCAGCGCCGCCATAAAGGCGAGCGGGTAGTTCGCCTTCAGATAGGCCATCTGGTAGGCGATGATTGCATAAGCGACGGAATGGGCCTTGTTGAATCCGTAGTCGGCGAAGCGAACGATCAGGTCGTAGATTTCGTGCCCCAGCTTCTCTCCATACCCCTGCTTTACGCACCCGGCCACGAACTTCTCCCGCTGCTCGGCCAAGAGCTCCCGCTTTTTTTTGCCCACGGCACGCCGCAGGATATCCGCTTCTCCCAGACTGAAGCCGGCCAGTTTGGACGAGATCTGCATGATCTGCTCCTGGTAAATCATGAAACCGTGCGTTTCCTTCAGGATCGGCTCCAGATCCGGGTGGGCGTAGCTAACCTTGGTCTCGCCGTGCTTCGCCTGAATGTACTGCGGGATAATCTCCATCGGGCCCGGTCGATACAGGGCGAGCACCGCGATGATATCGTCAAGATTCGACGGCTTCAGCTCGCGCAGGACGCTGCGCATGCCGGCGGATTCCAGCTGAAAGATGCCGGTGGTCTCTCCTTTGCTCAGCATGCGGAACGTCTTTTCGTCATGGGACGGCAATCGATTCAGATCGAGGGCAATACCCTGCTGCTCCAAATGGCGCAGCGCCTCCTGAATAATGGTGAGGTTTCGCAGACCGAGAAAGTCCATCTTCAAGAGCCCCACTTCCTCCAGCACGTCCATCGGATACTGGGTGAGCGCAAGACCTTCACTGCCCGTCTGCAGCGGGACGTATTCCGTCAGCGGTTCGCGGGAGATCACGACCCCGGCCGCATGCGTGGAAGCGTGGCGCGGCAGCCCCTCAATGCCGATCGCCGCTTCAAGCAATTGTCCCGCCTGCTTGTTTTCCGAACATAGCCTGACCAGATCGGGATTCTGCTGCAGCGCCTTTTCAATGGTCATGCCGGGCGACTGCGGAATCATTCTGGCCACCCGATCCACCAGTCCGAGCGACATGCCGAGTGCCCGGCCTGCATCGCGAACGGCAGCCCGCGCCGCCATCGTTCCAAAGGTAATGATTTGGGCCACCCGATCCCGCCCATACTTGTCTGCCACATAGCGGATTACTTCGTCCCGCCGTTCCACGGAAAAGTCGATGTCGATGTCGGGCATGGTGACCCGCTCGGGATTGAGGAATCGCTCGAACAGCAGGTTGAATTTCAACGGATCGACGTTGGTGATCTTCAGGGCGTATGCGACCAGACTTCCCGCGGCGGAACCGCGCCCCGGTCCCGTGGGAATTCCGTGCTCATGGGCGTATCGCATGAAGTCCCAGACGATCAGGAAGTAATCGGCAAAGCCGGTGCGCGTGATGATGTCCAGTTCGTGCGCAAGCCGTTCCCTGACAATCGGAGTCAACTCCCCGTACCGCTCCCGGCATCCCTGCTCGCACAGCTCTCTGAGAAATGCCACGGTGTCTTGCCCATCGGGAAGCGGAAACATGGGCAGTATATGCTCGCCAAAAGCAAACACAAGCTCACACCTGTCGGCAATTCTCCCTGTGTTGTGGAGCGCTTCGGGGACATAAGCAAACAGGCTGGCCATTTCCTCTCCGCTTTTTAAATAGTACTGATCGGTTTCATAGCGGAACCGCTCTTCATCCCCGACGGTCTTTCCCTCCCCGATTGCCAATAGGATGTCGTGAATCTGATGATCCTCGCGATGAATGTAATGGACGTTGTTCGTCGCCGCCAGCGGAATGCCCGTCTCCTGGCTCAACCGAAGCAGGCGCTGGTTGAGACGCCGCTCGATTTCCAAACCGTGATCCTGAAGCTCCAGGTAGAAGTTTCCCGGCCCAAACGTCTGCTGATACCAGAGAGCGGCTTGTTTCGCCCTCTCGTAATCACCGTCCAGGAGAAGCTTCCCTACTTCTCCCTTGCGGCAGGCACTGAGGGCGATCAAACCTTCGCTGTGTTTCGCGAGGACCTCCTTGTTCAACCGCGGAAGAATAAACAAACCGTCTGTGTTGGCAATGGTGCACAGTTTCAACAAATTGCGGTACCCCTGTTGGTTGGCCGCCAGCAACACGAGATGGAAGGGAACCGGTGCGTTGCGGACCCGATCCTGCAGATTGCCCTCGATGACGTAGGCTTCCATCCCGATGATCGGCTTGATGCCCGCTTCCTTGCACGCCTTGTAAAAAGGGATCGCTCCGTACAGATTGGCGTGATCGGTCATCGCCAGGGCGGGCATACCCAGCTCTGCCGCCTTTTTCACCAGAGGCTCGATTCTTGCCGCACCGTCCAGCAAGCTGTATTCCGTATGTACGTGTAAATGGACAAAGGTCGTAGTCACCGTACCTTCCTCCTCTTTGGCTGTCCCGATAAAAGATGTACATTCTATTATAACGTATATCTCGAAGCCGATCCCCTCGGGGTTTACAAGCTTCCTGGATACGGATATAGTGAATGTAGATAACCGTTTTAGAATACGTTATAAAGACCGAAGCGTTGCAGCGCTCCGGTCCTGCACAATAGTCGTTCCCCATAGGGGGTCGGCTCAGTTGGGAGAAATGGACCGCGAGTTGTCAGCTCAAGGGCGGTCTATTTCTTTTTGCAATGGCATCACCCCCTTTCTACCGGGGATGTGCCGACCACCCTTGAGGAGCCGTATTCTAATGTACAAACAAATTATATCATAATTACGATATCGAACAAGTGTTCGTTACCCGATTTGACCTTCCTCACAATCTTTTGTAGGATGGTAGCAGGATTTGAGAGAGGATGAGTCATTCACATGTGGTTTGCCTTTTACATGACCGGCATGCTGGCGTCGATCACAGCCAGCGTCTATTACAGCATCACGGCCCGGCAGCGGGGGATGCATCCTCTGCAATCGCGTATGACATTGGGCAAAATGAACATGGCGATGGGCGTGCTTGTCACCCTGTTCGGCGCCAATCAATTTACGTTTGAACCGTTAACCAGCGTACGCATTGTCGTTGGAGCCATTCTCCTGTTGGTCGGACTGGTCAACCTCGTGCTGGGGACACGGAATTTCCTTCGCTATCGGGCAGAGTGGCAGGCCGCTGCCAAAGGGGAATCTTGAATTTTCCTTTATTCCCATTCGTTTGTGCTGGATAAAAAAGACTTTCTTGCGCTATAATCAAACGTGTGACATTCTATTGCTTCAGACAACCGGAGTGCGATGCCGACGGTTGTCCTTTTTCTTTTTCATTTGCACTCCTCCGGCTTGGCCCACAGCTCACGCGGATTTTGTTCGTAAATACCGTTTTCCCGATACATAAAGTGGTTCATGATAAACTCGCGGCGAATCGTCGCATAATCCTCATGAAACTTTTGAATGTACTCATTGATTTCCTGCTCCGTGTATTTCCGCCCCGCCTGAAGCCCCCGCATCAGATGCTCGAAGACGATCAGCTTTTTCTTCCGCTGTGCCGGAATTTGCTTCAGCCTGCCCTCTACCGTAAAGAAGTTCTTGATGACCTGGGCTTTTTCCGCTTCCATGCTCACGTCCATCTGCTCCTTTTCCATGCCGGATGCGGCACCCGGCTGTTTTTTGGCTTTCTCGATTACACCCCAAATCGCTTCGGAGCTGCGCTTTAGATTGGTCTCATGCAGGTAAAAGGTAATGGTGTTTTTCTCCCGGCGCTCATACACCAGCCCGGCTTCCCGCAGCTTTACCATGTGATGCGTAATGGTGGGCGGTGTCACACCCAGCTTTCCAGCCAGCGCCTGACCGTGCAGCGGACCGTTTGCCAGCAACGCCAATATGCGGATGCGGGTCGGATCGCCCAAGGCTTTGTAAAACGTGACCAGCTTGTCTAGCTGCATCTGAATCACCCTCCAAAAAATTCGATAATCATTTAATTAGATATGAATTAAAACAGATAGTAAATCAATGGGTTCCGAATGTCAATGATGGCAGTGCAACTTTTTATCGAAATATTCATACAATATAGGTAACGCAATCCGGAAAAGGGGGGAAGCTTCATGCTGTACATCCTCGGAGGAATTGTGCTTGCGATCGTCGCCGCTGGTTGGGCATTAACCGGTTCCGTCACCCTGCGAAAGCGGGACGAACATTCCGTGAAGCATTACCAGGAAGATGCTCACTTTTACCAGTCCTTTCAAAACTGGCACAACAATGGCGGTCCGTTTTAATACGACAGGCCCGGAGTAAAAAGCCCCGGGCTGTTTGACTGTCATCTGGCTCGTTCAGGACGATCCGGTTTTTTCTCCAGCAAGAGCATCAGAAGGATCCCCAGGAGCATGGACCATAAGGGGGCGCTGATTCCGAGAATCGTTACACCGGACAGTGCGACGGCAAAGGCGGCGAAAGTGGAAAATTGGTGTTTTTCTGTTCCGAATGAGATGGTGAGAGATTGCATCAGGATCGGAAGAAGGGCGATCCCTGTAAACAAGTCGATCAAATAGCGAGGGACAGTGGTCATCACGGGGATAAAAAATCCGGAGAACAAGCCAAAAAGCAGCATGATTCCGCCCGTGATGATTGCCGCCTGATACCGATCCTCCAGCCGTCCCACCTCAGGATCGGCGCACACCGTGGTCATGATTCCGGCTGTATTGGCGCTGTGCCCTCCAAACAAGCTTGACAGAATCGTCCCCACCCCGGAAGTCGTAACCATCTTGTTGACAGGCGGTTCATACCCGCCCAGCTTTAAGCCGCTGATTCCCTGAACGCCTTCCGTCCCCAGGATCAACACGACCATCGGGATGGAGAGCGATAAGATACCGGCAAATGAAAATTCAGGAAATATCGGAGTTGGAATCCACAGGCTTCCCGCTTGCAGTCCTTGCAAATCGCCTTGCATCCAGGCTGCAATCCCCCCGAAGAGAATTCCACCCAGCGGAGCGGGAATATTGCGCAGGAAAACATGGAACAGCAAAAACCCTGCCAGACAAGACAACCCGACAACCACATGCTGCTGTGTCAAATTGACAATGCCAACCGAGAATTTCATCATCGTTCCCGCAAACATCGCCATCACAATTTCAATGGGAACGTAGTCAATCACTTTGGTAAAGGCACCCGTCACTCCCAGGATCAGCATCAGCAATCCGGCTGCCAGATAGCTTCCGGCCGCTTGTTCCCATGTAAAAGGAGAAAGAGCCGTCCCCAATAGGACGGCAGCTGGAACGGATTGAGAACCGCAGATGGGCAGTCTGGTTTTCCAGGACAGGAGAATCCCGATCAAGCCGGCAAATACGTAACAACCAAATGTCCAGGAGATCACCTGGTCGATCGTTAACCCTTTATTCATGGATGCCCCGATGATCAGCAACACCGGATTCAATCCAATAATGGCTGCCAGGATCCCGTAGGAAACGATGGTGATGAACCTCGTCCCCATCTATTTGCCACCAAGCAGCTGCGGCAGGAATAAGCTTACATCGGGCCAATAGGTAACCAGAGCCAGGATCAGGAGCAGTGCCAGCAGTTGCGGCATCAAGGGCTTGACCATTTCTGCCAGGTTGATTTTGGCGATGGACGAAGTGACGAATAAACATACGCCAAGCGGCGGAGTAATCATGCCGATGGTTAAATTGACGGCGAGTATGATCCCAAAATGGACCGGGTCCACTCCCGCTGCTGTGACAACAGGGAGGAACAGCGGGGTAAAGATCGTCAAGGCACTGATGGTGTCAATAAAGGTACCCGCAATTAATAGAATGATATTGATCACAAGCAGGAGAACCCACGTTTCACTAGAAATCGAGGACACCAGGCTGCCCAGCTTTTCCGGAATGCTGTGGTAAGACAGCAGCCAGGTAAATAACGTGGCATTTGCAATGACAAACAGGATCGTTGCCGAACTGACGGCTGAATCCAGCAAAACCTTCGGGAGTTTTTTCAAATCCAGCTCTTTGTAGACGACCGCTCCGATAATCAAAGCGTAGGCCACGGCAATTACCCCTGATTCTGTAGCGGTAAACACTCCCGTACGAAATCCGCCGATAATGATGATCGGCAGCAAGAGAGCCAGGAAGGCATCTTTCAGACCGACCAGGATTTCCTTGCCGGACGCCATTTTCTCTCGACCTTTAATATTGTGTTTCTTGCCGTAATAGTAAGCGTAAATCATTAACGCTCCGGACATGAGAATGCCTGGTGCGACACCGGCCAAAAACAGGTCCCCGATGGATACGCTGGCCATTACCCCATACAGAATCAACGGAATCGAAGGAGGGATAATCGGTCCCACCGTGGAGGCGGAAGCCACAAGCGTGGAAGCAAAACGCCTGTCGTAACCTTGAGCGACCATCGCCGGAATGAGAATTCCCCCGATCGCTGCGGCATCGGCAATCGCTGACCCTGAAATGGCAGAGAAAAAGGTACATGCCAAGATCGCTACCATACCCAGACCTGCCGGCAAATGACCGACCAGCAAGGCGGCAAAGTTAACGAGGCGTTTGGAAATCCCCCCGACCGTCATGATTTCTCCGGCAAGTACAAATAAAGGAATGGCAACCAGGGAGAACGAATCGATCCCGGAAAAGGACTTTTGCGCAATGACGATTAAGTCCGTTCCACTCATGATCAACCCGATCAGAGAGGTGATCCCGATTCCAAAGGCGATGGGGATGCGCAGCAAAAAGAGAACAAATAATAGTCCAACCAAAGCAATCATTTGTTATCCACCCCCTGGTTTCGAAGCTCTGAAATCATGTTCTTCACCAAGTAGAAGACCATCAAGATACCGGAGAATGGCAGGATCAAATAGATATAATAGAAGGAAATTTCCATGGTCGGCGTCGTTTGCATTTTTGAATTGATCGAGTGCTGCCAACCGTAATAGGAGAAGATCGCAATGAATACCACGCTTAAGAAGTATCCAATTGAAAGAATAATCTTTCTGAGAGCAGCGGGAGCATTCCCTAAAATATCCACACTTAAATGAAGGTTGTGTTTCGCTCCCAGGGCTGCACCGAGAAAGACCATGTATGCAAAGGCAATTCGGGTCACTTCTTCGGTCCAAGGGGCAGGAACTTTGAATACGAACCGTAAGAGTACCTGTGCAAAGGTTGATAGAACGACAACGGCTAGTGAGGCTCCTGTTAAAATTTCCAGCCAATGCTTCCGTACATTTTTCAATTGTGACACCTCCGTATTAAAAAAAGCTTCGATTGAAGCCCTCTCGAAGAAGCTGGTTCTTCGTTAGAGGAAACTTTTTATGCGTTCCGGAAAGTTTATTTCAGGGCGCTTTCACACGGTGAAGCCCTTAAACTTTCCTACACGATAAAAAGAAGGACTGCACCATGCAGTCCTTATTCACTTCTTTACTTCGCAGACTTGATCTGTTCGATGAGTTCTGCCGGAACCTTATCCGCAACCGCTTTGGAAACATCCTTCGTCACTTCCGCGAAAGCGCTGCGATCCGGTTCAGTAATATTGACGCCGTTCTTCTTCAATTCTTCGATGGATTGCGCTTCTTTTTCAGCCAACACTTTACGCTGTTCCTGCGCCGCTTTCAGTACGGCTTCTTCTACCCATTTCTTTTGTTCATCGGAGAGGGAATCATACATTTTGCTGCTCATGATTACCGCGCCAGGAGAATAGGTGTGCTTGGTCAAGGCGACTTGCTTTTGAACTTCATAGAATTTCATGGACATGATGGTTGCAATCGGATTTTCCTGGCCATCTACCACTCCTTGTTCAAGAGCGCTGTAAAGCTCATTGAAAGGAACCGGAGTTGGGTTGGCACCGAGAGATTTCATGAATTCTTGCCATACGGGAGCAGGCTGCACACGCATTTTCAAGCCTGCCATATCTTGCGGGGTATTGATCGCCTTTTCTTTCGTAGTCATATTTCGAAAGCCGATTTCCCAGAATCCTAACCCTTTCATTCCTTTTTCATCAGCCTTCTTGAGCAATCCTTTCCCGATTTCGCCATCCAGTACTTTATAAACGTGCTCTTCATTTTCGAACAAGAAAGGAATACCGAATACATTCATCTCAGGGACGACATTCGCCATGGAACTGTCAGCAGACAATACGGACATATCGATCGTGCCATTCATGACGCCTTCGACGGCATCCTTTTCGCTTCCTAATTTCGCGTTGGGGAAAATTTCAACTTTCAACGTGTTGTTACTCTTCGCTTCCAGTTCTTTTTTGAAAATCTCGGAAGCAATATGATATTGATGCGTCTCTGATCCTGTGTGCGCCAACTTGATCGTTTTCGGCTCGGATGCCGGATTTTGCCCGCCAGCCTTTTCATTACTGCTGGAGCATCCCACAAGAGTGCCTGCGAGCAGGAGTGTGCTCATCATGCCCATAACCATTTTTTTCTTCAACATAAGAAAGACCTCCACTTCATCTTTTTTGAATTTTATCTAAAGAAGAAATTTAATATAAATCCAATCGCTGGTCTTCAAACACCGGAATCTTCCTGCGGATTTCATCAACCTTATTCAAATCCATTTCCACATGGTAGACTCGCTCTTCTGAATCACCGGAAAGAAGGACTTCCCCCCATGGATCGATGACCATCGAGCTTCCCGGGAATGGCGTGTTTCTGCTTTCTCCACAGCGGTTGACAGCGATTACATAGGACTGGTTCTCGATGGCTCGTGCCTGCAGAAGCGTTCTCCAGTGATCGACCCGGGGAGTAGGCCATTGGGCCGTATTGATTAAGACCTTGGCTCCTTCTCGCACCAGTTTTCTGGATAGCTGCGGGAATCTCAAATCATAGCAGATCATCGTTCCAAACGTTGTCCCCTGATAAGAGAACAATCCGAACGAATTTCCCGCTTTCAGATATTGATCTTCATCCATTAAGCGGAAGAGGTGCATTTTATCGTAGCGAAGAATCTCTTTTCCCTCTTCATTGAAGACCAACATGGTGTTGGTAATATCCCCCGTGGCGGAATCTCGATAGAGAACGCTTCCACCGACGATCATAACCTGGTGTTTTTCAGCAAAGCTGGAAAATAGCTTTCTGGCTCTCACACCATCCACATCAGCGATTTCGCCTGCTTTTTCCAATGCGTAGCCCGTATTCCACATTTCCGGAAGAATGATCATATCCGGCTTGTTGATTACGGCTTGTTCCATGAGGGACTCGGCATGCTCGAAATTCGTATCCGGCTCGCCAATTTTGATGTCCATTTGCAGCAAAGCCACTTTCATCTTCATGCTCACTCCTTTACACGAACGGAATATTCGCACGTAATGGATCTCTTCAACACCGGGTCCTCCAGTTCAAGCTCAAACTTCTCTCCATAAACAAATCCCTCCAGCGTAGGAACGGTTCCAGAGAAGATCACGGTCTTGGAAAGCTGGTCATACCCAAATTCCGCGAGTTTGTCAAGAAGTTGGGAAACGGGCAGCAAAGCCGTCAAATTATGTTCCTGATACAGCCTTCTTCCTTTGAAATCGCTTACCCAAGAACGCAAAATCAATTCATCCCAATGATCTTCCAAATCTTTCAAGCGCCAAAAGGTTGTGGCCAGCGGCTTCGGACAGGCCTCTTTGGATTTCTGGATATCCTGCGTTTCCAACAGACGATCCGTGTGATCGCTTCCAACGGTGACCAGCCATTCCTCTCCATCGTGATAGAGGACATATTCCGCTTCTCCGGACGTTTCCTTCCCTTGAACCGTGATGAAGTTCTCCGTCGTTAAACTGGATGTCTCCTGGGGATAGATGGTTGGGATGGTTGGAGGCGGCGCAACCCCGATCTCCTCCAATTCATGGATGTGTTCCAAGACTTTCTCCAGATTTCTTCCGCCATACCCTACAACCAGGACTTTTTCGACCTCTGCTGTCTTTTCTCTTTTTCCGTTGAGCTCTTCAATGATCAGGTGCATCTCTCTCATCCGGTATCCTCCTGCTCTATTGCAAACTTGTAATCACGGCATTTCTTGTGTGCTCGATATGTGCTAATACAGCTTGCTTGGCTTGTTCTAAATCACGGCGTTTCAACCCTTCCAAAATGGCAAGGTGTTCCTGCAAGGTTTGTTCCGTTCGGCCGGGAAGCAAGACAGCCCGGATCCCGATCCACCGCATTTGGTCGCTCAGCGTTTGCATAAGCTGTACAAGCCGGCGATTTCCGCTTAGTTCAGCCAAAGCGTGATGGAAATCCTTGTCAATCGAGATGAATTCCTTGTTGTTTTCCTTTTTGCTAGACTGCAATCCGTAGATTTGCTCCAATTTCTCGATTTGCTCATCCGTGATGATCGGGATGAGAAGTTCCATCGTCAAGGATTCGATAGCTTTACGCAGCTGAAGAACCTCTTCGGCATTCTGCAGGGATATGTTGCATACAAAAGTCCCTTTTCTGGGAACGGAGTAAACCCAGCCCTCCCTTTCCAACAGCTGAATGGCTTCTCGAACCGGGGTCCGACTAACCCCCAGGCTCTCGCTTAAATACCTTTCGTATAAGGGAGCTCCAGGAGGAATCGAATGATTGATGATGGCATTTTTAATTTCTTCATAAACTGTTTCTTTCAAAGATTGCCCTTGTTCAATTTTTGAAAAAAAAGCCATAATAAATCTCCTTGCTCTACTATCCACTGGTATGTGGTGTGTGGTATACCAGTTGTTTAGTTTAAATATAGTTAATTTATACTAATTCGTCAATAATAAATCGAAATATTTTAAATTAGACGTATTTCGATTTCATTTTCTCTATAATGAATTGCTGAATAATTCTGTCGCGTGGAGATGACAGAATGAACAAAGGCCGACTGTCGTCGGCCCTTCTTGTTTTATCTATCAATGATTTGCGCCGTCACCATCGCCTGTCCGACCAGCTGTTCGCCGTGATAGACGGATACCTCTACCTTTCCGAAACGGCGGCTGATGTCCAACAGACGCGGCTTTACCTCGATGCTGCTTTCCATCTGCACCGGCTTGAGAAAGTAAACGGTGATGTTCTCCGGAACCATGTCCCCCCGACGATGCAGCCGCAGAAGGTTGCATGCCGTCTCTACCATGACCGTGGTCATGATCCCGCTGGCGATCGTCCCGAGATGGTTGGTCATTTGGGGCGATACGTCCCCGTAATAGGTAAGTTCGTCAGAATGGCGGTCTTCGCGGAAATGGGACATGATCAGGTTGGGGAACGTCTCTCCCATTTGCGGCTGTTTTTGCGTGTACTGCAATGCTTTGAGTACGTCCTGCCGGCTTAACACGCCGACTAGTTTGCGGTGATTGTCCACAACAGGCAGGAGTTCGATGCCTTCCCACACCATCAGGTGGGCGGACGAGGCGACAGAGACCCGCGGCGAAGTGGTGATCGGGTTTTTCGTCATCACCTTGTCGATGGTGGCCGACTCGTCGTGACCGATGATGTCCTTGGAGGTTACGATGCCGACCAGTCGCATCTGATCATCGACGACGGGGAAGCGCGTGTCGTTATACACTTCGGTGTAGTGGTGCCACTTTTTTACCGTATCGGAGGTGAACAGAATCGGGGTCTCCGACAGCGGTTTGAGGATGTCCTCCACCATGACGATCTCTTTTTTGATCAGGCGATCGTAAATGGCCCGGTTGATCAGAGAGGCGACAGTAAACGTGTCATAGCTGGAGGAAATAATCGGCAGATCCAGCTCATCTGCGAGCTGCTTCACCTCTTCGCTCGTGTCAAAACCACCGGTGATCAGCACCGCCGCTCCCTGCTGCAGTGACAGTTTGTGCGCCTGATAGCGGTTCCCTACAATCAACAGGCTTCCCGCATCGACGTAGCGCATCATCGCCTCCAGCTGCATGGCGCCGATGACAAATTTGTTCAGGGTTTTATGCAGCCCCTCTTTGCCGCCGAGTACGTGTCCGTCCACGATGTTGACCACTTCCGCAAAAGTGAGCCGCTCGATATTTTCCTTCTGCTTTTTCTCGATGCGCACCGTTCCGACACGTTCAATGGTACTGACGTATCCTTGTGTCTCTGCCTCTTTGATCGCACGATAGGCAGTTCCCTCGCTCACATCCAAATCCTTGGCGATTTGGCGCACGGAAATCTTCGTGCCGATCGGAAGGCGGTCAATGTATTGCAAAATTTGTTCATGTTTGGTTGCCATCGTACTGCACACCTTCCCTATAGTCCTGTCCGCCCTCTGTTCATTGATTGTACAAAAAGCCCTGGTAGACCACTTCCGCCAGGACAAGAGAGCCTGGAATGTTCAGGTACCACACGTAGATCTTCCGGATTTGCGGAACGCTGATCCACTCGATCCCGCGCAGACGGTTAAGCGCTACCCGGACACTGAAGAAGATCCAGTAAACGGTCCAGTTGATCATTGGCAGGTAAAGAATGAGAAACCATAAAAAGCTGATCGATTCTTCTCCCGCGTAGAAACGAACCAGCACAGCGAGGAGGAAAACCAGTAAAAAGCGTTTCATCCGTTTCTTTCCCCTCCTTCGACCAATATACCCGAAGGATGGGCAAAAAAAAAGGGTAGCTTTTCGGCTACTCCAACAGAAGTATATAACATTAAGGGGGTTTTCATCGTGCCTTTATCTTATCCCGGAAATATTACAGGCAGATTACAACGAAATTACAGTTTCGTTTCATTTTGAAAACCACAGCGAAAGCAGTCCCTGCACGAGCCCGATCACCCCGCCGAGAACAAAACCAAGCACCGTAATCATCCGAAACTCGCGGCCGGAGATGCCGACGATCATCTCTTCGATTCGCTCAATCGGGAAGCTTTCCACCTGGCGTGCAACGATCTCCTTAATGGACAGGTTACGGAAAACGCGCTCCACGTTTTGCTTAAGCGTGTGTACCGCCCATTCCGCGAGGCGTGGAATCAGGTCGTACTCGATCGTCTGACGAAAACCGCCCAACAGACGGGCAAGCGGCATGTCCACTACAGCCAAGGTTTGTTCCTCCAGCTTGTCAAACAGAACCATGGACCACTCCTCCAGCTGCCCTTCGCCGATCCACGCCATGACCTCCTTCACCTGCTTGTCGAGCAGCCTGTCCGCTTCCTGTTGCAAAACATGTTGCAATTTGCTCGAAAGCTCCTGATTTTGCAGCAGTTCGTCCACATAGGGGAGCAGTTTGCCGATCACCTTGTCGTCGGACAAAAACATTCCCACAAGCCCGCTGAACATGCCGCCTCCGCCCCCCAACAAGCCGCGCAGCATGCTTTGAATCGTCTGCTGCCCCTCTGCGGAATGAAGGTACTGCCGGAGCCGGTCGACCAACTGACGACTAAACGCAGCCAGCATTGCCTCCAGCTTGTCCAATCCGGCAGCCGGGATGACCTCCCGCAGCCGCTTCTCTTCATACTGGCTGATCAGGCGTCCTGCGAATGACCGCCAACGCCGCTTCATCGGCTCCCGTACCGCATCGCTCCACGTGCCGTCATCCGCAAACAGCTGCGGTGCCATCTGCGACAGGAGGTGACGAAGCGTACGTTCGTCGCTCATCCATTCCTGGGCGTATCCGGTCAGCCAGCGTCGCAGTGTATGCTCCAGATCCCCCTGGGCCAGCGCCCGTTTTATCCCCTCTGTCGTGAGCAGATGCTCTTCCACCAGCCGTCCCATTTGCCCGGCGATTTCATCCCGTCTGCGCGGGATCAGCCCCGGGGTAAACGGCACGCGAATACCGCCAATACGCCATGGTTGATAAGGGCGGAACAGCATGCGGATGGCCAATTCGTTGGTCACACCCCCGATGACAGAGCCTATTGACATGTTTAACAATACCAGTAACCACGGATTCATCTCTCAAACAACCCCTCTTTTGCCATGGAACCAAAGTAAATCCCTTCTCATAAAATAGACTAACTTTATGCCTGTGGGAAGGGGATCGCCATGTCTTACGTTCCAACCATTGTGCAAGCGGTCGAGCCGAACGAGGCGGAGATCGATCTGTATCTCTCCCAGCAGCATATGCGTAAGCTGAATCTCACACCGTGCACTCTCACCGTTCAATTTGGCAGCCAGACGGTCCAAGCAAGAGTGAGCGGAATGGAACGAACCGGGCCCGCCTTCATCCGCCCTTCCCTGGCCCGGGCGCTCTTTCTGCCGACGGGTTATCCCCTGCTGGTACGTTATCAAGCGAACCAGCAGTGTCTTGTTTTTGGCCCGTATCTGGGCATTTTGGTCTCGTCCTACAACGCTCAGTTCCCCTCCAGCCCTTTTGGCCTGCTCACGGCGTTTTACAACGAGGTGGCCGATACCTATCGACAGCGCGGCGGAATCGTTTGTGCCTTTCGCCTAAAGGATGTCAATTGGGAAACGCGTACCCTGCGCGGCCTGGTCAGGAGGAATGGCGCATGGAGACTTGTTACTTTGCCGCTGCCTCAGTGCATCTACAACCGTCTCACCTCCAGACAGACGGAAAAGAGCGATAACGTAGGTGCATGGATCCAGCGGTGCAAGGACCTTCAGATCCCGTTTTTTAACGAACGTTTCCTAAACAAGTGGCACGTGCACACGGCTTTGGCAAAAGAAGCCCAGGCAGCATCCTATTTGCCCAAAACCGTACGCTATCTCGGCCTTCATGAATTGCAATCGATGCTTTCCGAGTTTCGAACCCTTTACGTGAAGCCGACAAACGGCAGCATGGGACGGGGAATTTACCGGATTCGCCGCTCGGCGGAAGGCTATCTGGTAACCAATGCCGGCGCCGGCACCAGGCTGTTTGGCAGCTTGGGCAGCCTGCACCAGTTCCTGAACAAGCGGACCAAAAGCACCTCCTATCTGCTGCAGCAGGCTTTGCCTTTGATCGGCATCTCGCAACGGCCTGCCGATTTCCGCGTGCTCGTGCAAAAAAACCGCCAGGGCGAATGGGCCGTCACCTCCATGGTCGCCCGCGTCGGGCAAAACCGGATTGTCTCCAACATCGCCCGCGGAGGATCGATGATGAGCCCGGTGCAGGCGTTAAACGTGTGCGGTCCGTGGATGAGCAGCATTCGCCCCAGTGCCCAAACACTGCGAAGCGTCGCCCTGAAGTTATCCCACCTGTTGGAACAGTCGCTGGCCGGCCAATACGCTGAATTGGGCATCGATCTGGGCGTCGACGTACAAGGACGCATCTGGCTTCTGGAGGTAAACAGCAAGCCTTCCAAACAGGTCAACACCGTCCCGGGGGCTGCCGGAACGGAGTCGCCACTGAAACGCATCCGCCCATCCGTTCTCCGCCTGCATGACTATGCGACCCATGTAAGCGGGTATCCCTATACACCCAAACCGAAGCACAGCAGGATCATTGGCAAAAACAAGAGAAAAGGCAAGCCAGCCAAGAAAAAAAGCCGCAGGTGACTTTGTATGACAGCAAAAAACAGAAGCCTCGGCATCATCACCCGGTGCCACGGCTCCCATTTCATGGAAAAAGGGTACTATAAAAAGCTGACGCAGTTCGGCCGCAGAGCCGGCATCCGCGTCTTCGTCTTTTCACCCCGGGACGTAGACTTCGAGACCCGCACCGTAATCGGATTCGAGTACCGGAACGGGGCCTGGCGCAGGGGAACCTTCCCGCTTCCGTCCTACATCTACGACCGCTGTTTTATCAGTGCGTCCTACCGCCACTATAAACCATATATTGAGCAGTTGCAAAATGACCCTGGAATCACGTTTTTGGGGCATGGATTGTCAGGAAAATGGCAGGTGCACCAAATCCTCTCCAAATCTCCAGTTCTGGCCAGATGGCTGCCGGACACACAGATTCTCTCCTACAGAAATCTGCATGCCACCATCAAAAAAACCGGCGCTGCCATCATCAAGCCGATGGCGGGAACCCACGGGGTCAACGTGGTGCGCATCGTAAAGGCGGGCAACAAGTACGTCATCACGGGCAGAAACAGGGAGAACAAGCCGTTTCAGCGCGAACTAAAGACGACGGAAGGCCTGCACAGATTCATCGCCCATTTTACGGCCGGACGCAAGTTTCTCGTACAGCCCTATCTCTCCCTGCACACGCCAGACGGGGTTCCTTATGACGTGCGCATCCTTGTGCAGAAAAACGGTCACGGGGAGTGGCAGACGACGGGAATGGCCGTACGCGTCGGAGACAAAAAAAGCATCACCTCCAATTTGCACGGCGGCGGCAAGGCCGTTCCGCTCTCCACCTTTTTGTCGAGCCAATTCCGACCGGAAGTAAATGCGCAAATTGAGGAACAGCTCCAACAACTGGTTTTGGAGCTTCCCCCCTTTCTTGAAGAATACCACGGCCGACTTGTTGAGTTGGGCATCGACGTCGGCATCGATACGGCGGGCAACGTCTGGATCATTGAAGTGAATAGTCGCCCGGGCCGTGCTGTTTTCGCCCAAATCAACGACCCGAAAGCACGCCTGAATGCTGTTTCACAGCCGTTGCGTTATGCCCACTATCTCATGAATGAGCGTGTAGGAGGTTACTAAGCATGGAATCGATCAGAGTGCGACTCCGCTTCCTTTCTTATCCCCATGTCGCCGGAATTGTCTTGCCGCTCTATCTCTGTAATAAACTGCAGCTCCGTTCCCGTCAGAAAATCACCCTCACCCTGGGAAAAAGAGAAGTCGTTGCCACTGTCTATCAAGACAGACGAAATCCTGACAGCAACGTCGTGAAGATTACCAGTCTGCTCAAGTCTCAACTGAGTATTCCCCACGGCGGTCTGATTCAGCTAAAACGCGAAGGGGAGACTCTTCGCATAGGCCCATCCATCGGTATCGTTACCACCGGTTTGCGAAACAATTACAGACAGCCCATCGGCGGGCGTACATCCTTTTTCCATAACCTGCTGCAGGCCCAGGAAGGAAAAGGCGTGTTCTACTTCATCTTCGCCCCCGGCGACGTCGACTGGAGCGAAAAACGGGTGGAAGCCTGGTTTCTTCGCCCCACGAAACACGGCAGCTACGTGTGGCGAAAGATGGTGACCGCCCTGCCTGACGTCATCTACGACCGCATTCCATCCCGCTCGGCGGAAAAGCATGACACCGTGCAGGAATTCAAACACAGGCTGGCCAACTACTCCAATCTGCCTATGTTTAATCAGGGCTTTTTCAACAAATGGGGTGTCCATCAGCTTCTTTACCCCAATCCCGAAGTAAACGAGCACATCCCCGAAACCTATACGTCACCCTCTCTGAAGACCGTTCGCAATCTGCTGCGCAAGTACCGCATCGTATATTTGAAGCCGAAAAACGGCAGCCTGGGTTACGGCATCGTAAAAATCGTGCACGCGCCGGGCAAGGGGTTCGATGTCTCCTACCATAATGGCAGCGGAAACGTAAAGCGTCACTTTCAAAAGCTGGATTCGCTTTACTACCATATCTTCCGCGGGCGCAGGGTAAGCAATTACCTGGCCCAGCAGGGGATTGATCTGACAACGTACCATAATCGGCCGTTTGACTTTCGGGTCCATTTGCACAAAAACCAGCAAAACGAGTGGGTCGTTTCCTGCATGGCGGCAAAAGTGGCCGGCACTGGCAGCGTTACCACTCATGTACGCACGGGTGGAACGGTCATCCCCGGGGACGAACTTCTCGCCCACCTGTTTGGCAAACAAAAAATCGTCATGAAAGAACGGATCGGTCAAGCCGCCATTCGTTTGGCGACTGCGATTGAACAGGCAAAAGGTATCGATCTGGGAGAACTGGGGCTGGATATGGGAATCGACACGCATGGTCACGTGTGGATGTTTGAGGCCAACTCCAAGCCAGGCCGCTCCATTTTCAAACACGCTCGCTTAAAGCAGGCAGATTATGAGTCCCGTGGGCTGATTGTCGATTACAGCTGCTACCTGGCGAACTTCGCATAACCGTTTTACTAAGGAAGGAGGAACTTCCATGCCGAAACCCCGCTCCGGGTGGCTCACCATTACTCCCAGTGGCAGATGGTTTTTTCAGGCTTCGCGGCCCTCGGTAATGCTGCGCCCACGCAAGCAGCTGATAGCCAGCCTGGGTCCTTTTTCCAAGAAAAAGCGCCTGTTTCGCGGATTGCCGTCTATCCAGCCGGGACGCATCCGCACAAAGGTTCACTGGAGATTCGTTAACGAGTACCTGAAGCTCGGGCCCATCCTTGGCATCTTGACCATCGGTGACGGATTGTCATTTCTTGGAAACAAAGAGAACTTTAAGGACATCTCCCTTTTCGGAAAAAAACTGGGCGCCCTGGTTTACGTCTTTACCCCGGATGGAATCAACTGGGAGGGGAAAATTGTCCGCGGCTACCTGTACGATGACCAGCAGAACGAATGGATCGAGTCTGTTTTGCCGTTTCCGCACGTAGTCTACAATCGCGTCCCCTCACGAAAAGCGGAGAGCAGTTCCGAAGTGGACGAAACGCTTAATCGGATTGCCCGGTTAAAAAATGTGACGCTGTTTAACCGCCATTTCTTTGATAAACAGTCGCTGTTCTACATGTTGGAGGGACGGCGTGAAGTGGCAAGCTATCTACCGGAGACCAGAAAACTGGATACCCTGGCACGACTGAGAGCGTTTTGTGCCACTTATCCCTTCGTCTATCTGAAACCGGTTCTCGGCAAAGCGGGCCAGGGCATTATGCGGCTGGAATACACAGACCATTACTGGTGCTTGCAGCGGGTACATGAGCAAAAGGTAATCACCCGCCGCTTCTCCACGCTGGAGGGCGTCTGGAAATACATCCGGCAATTGATTCACAGGAAAAAATACATCATCCAGCAAGGCATCCAGTTGGCTTATTACAGGGGAAGACCGTTTGACGTCCGCGTGCTGGTGCAGAAAAACGGCAGGGGCGAATGGGGCGTCACCGGAATTGGCATCCGCCGCGCCGGGGCGCAGAGCATCACCACACACGTTCCGCGCGGCGGCTCCATACAATCCCTGTCAAAAGTGCTGACAACTCTGTTCAAGGAAGAGGCGTACACAATTGAGGAGAATATTAGACGAACCGCGCTGACCATCGCCCGCACGCTAAACGAAGAAATTGACAGCCTGGCCGAAATGTCCATGGACTTGGGCCTGACCAGGGACGGAGAGCTGTGGTTCTTTGAGGCGAATGCCAAACCGGAGAAGTTCGACGAGCCTGCCATTCGGAGGTCGTCGCTGTCCAATCTGATCCGATACGCCCAATTCGTTTCGCGAATTCATGAAGGCAGAGATTCGGCAGTCGTTTGAATGTCAAGAGGGTGTTCGAAGGGAGAGCGTGTCGGGTGAAAATCCGGCACGCTTTCTTGTGGTCCGCTCCGACCTGCTGGCGCTAAGCCACGGACAGGGGAGCACTGCAAAAGTACTCTCTTGGTTTGGATGGGGGGCGGTATTCATTTGCGGAGCGCCTTTGCCAGCCTGCCAGCGTAGAGACGTAGACACGGGGATACTAGGGGGCGTTAGTCTCACTACCTTGTGAAGCCCAGATGTTGAGCCCCCGCCCCGTGGATCGTCTCGGAGCGGACAGATAAGCCCCATAGTGGGCTGGCAACGAAGCGAAGCAAAGAATCGCCTCCGTTTTCCATATAACGGAAGCGTTTTGCAGTGCTCTCCCCGAACAGGGGCTTTTTCTTTTTTGCACGAATACTCTTATTTTCTTCGGGATGAATTGACCGCCAAGTCATGGTAAAAAATGAAATCAGGAGGTGTTCAAATATGACACATTTAATGCAATCACAACAGTATCAACCTTATGCTACCGTAACGAGTCCTCAGTCCTCTGTATTCCAGCCTGGTTTTGCCGGAACCAATGTTCAAGAGGTGCGTGCTCTGAACCAAGGCGGATTCGCCCCTGCAGGATCCGGTACATACGGTGCACCCATGCAGGCTACAGCCGGAATGGGTGGCCTCAACTCCATCTACCAGCCTGGCTTTGCCGGAACCAACGTACAGGAAGTGCGTCAACTGAATGCAAGCTATCCTTCTCCTGCGGCGGCGGGCAGTGTTTTTGGTATGCACACTCCAGCTCCATATCAAGTACAAACGTATGGCGCTCCGGCACAATCCGTCTTCTCCCCAGGTTTTGCCGGAACCAATGTGGAAGAGGTTCGTGCTCGCAACAGCGGAACCTACACCGGTTACAGCGGCGGCATGACTGCGGGGATGAGTACGGGAATGACTGGCAGCATCTTCTCTCCTGGCTTTGCCGGTACCAATCCGCAGGAAGTGCGTCAACTGAATGCAGGCTACCCTTCACCTGCAATGGCAGGCACCGCCTACGGCATGCAGGCTCAACCGCAATACACTGCTCAACTGCAACACACTGCTCAACCGCAATACGCTGCTCAACCGCAATACGCTGCTCAACCGTTCACTACGCAACAGTACGCCAGTCCGATGGCGGGCGGCGTAAACGCTGTCTACCAGCCTAACTTCGCTGGAACCAACACGGCTGAAGTCCGCGCACTCAACTCGGGTCAACCTGCTCCGCACATCGGCTCGATATTCCCTGGAACCTTTTAAAAGACGCCAAAAGTGAACGTGACCGCCCCTCTCAGCGGTCACGTTTTTTCTTTTTCTCAGGAGGCCGTCATGGATCGGTGCTTCATGATCGCTTCATAAAGGCCATGCAAAGCGGCAAGACTGTCTTCATCGACGGTGAACACGATGCCTTCAAACCAGTAGGCGTCCATTTCCACGCAAGCAAGCTGCTGCCCAAAGTGTTCCCATTGTGCCTGCACGCACGCCTCTGTCCGATCCAGCTGTTCCCGCACGGACAAATGCTTTTCCAAAACATCCCGGTACGGCTCCATCACCTCGGTCAGCTGTTTCGTCCCTTCCAATCGCATCAGACGATAGAGAGCCAAATCGATTTGCAGCCAGCAGGTTACGTAAAAGTGGAACTCCAGGAAAAGAGTCGTCAAGGCCTGCTCTACCCGTTCTGATTCTCCGGTTGTACGGTAATTCTCCCACGCTCGGCGGACCTCCGCCTTTTTATCTTGGATCAGCTCATAATGGCTGACAGCGCCGCGGTAAAACTTCCGCACGATATTGAACAGCATTTCCGGCGTTCGTGGCGGCAATCCCCTGTATCGATTTGGCACATTCCGCATGATGCTCTCCCCTTCTTCCATGACAATCTGGCCTCATTGTACAACAGATGGATGCAAAAAGCCCACTGCCATTTCGGCAGCGGGCTGTTGGTTATCGGGAGCTTACAGAGTTTTCATGCCTGGCTTCCAGTTTGCCGGACACAGACCTCCTGCCTGAAGCGCCTGCAGGATGCGCAGCGTCTCGTCCACACTGCGGCCCACGTTCATATCGGTCACGACCTGGTAACGCAGGATGCCATCGGGATCGATGATGAACAGACCGCGGTGCGCGGCACCGGATTCTTCATCGAGTACACCGTAATCGCGTGCCACCTGTTTGGTAATGTCGCTGGCGAGCGGAAATTTCACCTCTCCGATACCGTTTTGCTCGCGAGGCGTGGTAATCCAGGCACGGTGGGTGTGGACGCTGTCTACAGATACGCCCAGCACTTCGCAATCCAATTCCGCGAATTCATCCAGATGATCGCTGAAGGCGGTCACTTCCGTCGGGCAGACGAAGGTAAAGTCAAACGGCCAGAAGAACAAGATGAGCCATTTGCCCTTGTAGTCTGCAAGGCGGGCACGCTCCTCCAGCGTCTCCAGGTTTTTCGTCGTAGCCATATCGAAGTCGGGCGCCGGTTTCCCTACCTGCAGGGTTACTCGATTTGCTGTGTTTGCTGTCATGTGGTTCCTCTCCTTTTTATGTTCCTTTATCCACACAGGGTGTGTGTTTACTCTGCTGCAGCTTCCAGGCTGGCCAGTGCTTTTTTGATGCGGTTGGGATTAAACCCGAGGATTTGCTTGCCGCCGATCAACGTCAGCGGCACCGACATCATCCCGAGACGGCTCAGCTCCTCGCGGTAGGCTTCGTTCTCGTCGATGTTGCGTTCTTCGTACGCGATGTTTTGTTCCTCCAGATAGGATTTCAGCTGCTTGCAAAAACCGCAGTTTGTGCTGGAATAGACGATTGCTTTTGCCATGTTGGTTCTCCCCTTTTTATTTGTATTGCGGGACGATTCTTGCCCGCTTGTTGATGTATTTGTCTACCGCCATTGCAGCGATCGCTCCGTCTGCGGCAGCCACCACCGCCTGCTTGACAGGAGTTTTTCGCACTTCACCCGCTCCGAACACACCGGGGACGGGAGATTGCATGCAGGCGTCCAATACCATAAAACCCTCTTCATCAAGCGGTACCTGATCTTCGAGGAAGTCGGTACCCGGTTTGCTGCCGGAAAGAAAGACGAACACACCATCCACGTCCAGCCGTTCTTCTTTTCCATCTGCCCGACGGACGAGAATGCCCTCTACCTTGTTTTCCCCGAGAATTTCCACGGGTCGGGTGCGCCAGAGCAGATCCGTATGGGGAAGCTCCGGCATTTCCTCCACTCCCTGCAGTTCCGCACGGGGGATGATGAAGTGAATGCGGGCCGCGAACTTGGTCAGGGCCATCACTTCCTCCAACGCTTCTTCGGAGTCGCCGATAACGGCCACTGTTTTGCCCTCGTAAAAAGCGCCGTCACACGTCGCGCACGTGCTTACCCCGCGTCCGAGAAGCCGCTCTTCTCCGGGAAGCAGCCGGTTTCTGCCCTTGGAACCGGTAGCGATGATGACCGCCTTTGATTCAAAGGTGCCGTGAGCCGTGTAGACGCTTTTCACTTCGCCCTCCACATCGACGGCGGTGATCGTCGTCTGGATAAACTCAGCGCCGAATCCCTCCGCCTGACGGCGCATCTTTTCCAGCAGTTCCTTTCCGGTCAGCTCCCCTTCGACGCCGGGATAGTTGGCGATTTTGTGGGTCAAGGCGAGAGCTCCGGAACCGGGTGCCTTGTCGATCACCAGTGTCTTCAACTGGCCGCGGGCAGTGTAGATGGCCGCAGAGGTTCCGGCGGGTCCCGCCCCAACGATGATGACGTCGTACATGATTGCTTCCCCCCTTATTTATTCTTGCTATTAGATTAAAATAATTATCAACTAGGAACAGTTTTCATTATACGTAATAAAAAATAAAAGTCAATATCTTTTTATAATAATTTCAATCTGAAAAACGCAGCTTCGGACAATCCGCTGCAGCGGCTGCTTTTGCTCAGTAGTGAGGGAATTCTTCCGCTAGACCGTATATTTTTCCTATTCCGAATTCATCCGGATCGATTGACGAATCATTTGATTCCGGATACAGTACCCCTATCTCACTTAAACGCACAAAAGCACAAAAGCTTAAAAGCGAAAAAGCAAAAGAATGCAAGAAGGGGCTACAGCTATGGATCGACAACCAACCTTTCAACAGAGCCTGATCATTCTGGGGGCAGTATTTGCTTTGATCCTGCCAGCCATGTTCATATGGAAAGCGGAACCTCACATTCCGCTCTTGCTGGCAGTCGTCATTTCCGCCACGTTATTGAGATGGTCGGGAATAAATTGGAAGAAGATGGAGGAAGGGATTGTCGGCGGCATTCAGTCAGCGGTTGTTCCGATGATGATTCTCTCCTTGATCGGAATCCTCATCGGCGTGTGGATGATGAGCGGGACAGTACCAACCATCCTTGCTTACGGCATTGATCTCCTTTCACCCAATCATTTCGCTCTGAGCACGCTGCTCTTGACAATCGTGGTCTCTTCCCTGACCGGCAGTTCGTTTACCACGGTGAGCACGGTCGGGGTGGCGCTCACGGGTATTGCCGCCGCCATGGGATTGGATCCGTTGATAACGGCTGGAGCAGTGATCTGCGGGGCCTGTTTCGGTGACAAAATGTCGCCGCTCTCCGACACGACCAACTTTGCTTCGGCTGTAGCGGGGGCCGACCTGACCGCACACGTACGCTACATGACCCGAACGACCCTGCCTGCTTTGGGAATTACCTTGCTCTTTTTCGGATGGAAAGACTCATCTCCGGCAGCAGACCTAGCCGCCATCGCAGCCGTGAAAGAGGAGCTGTCTGCGCATTTTACCCTGCATTGGGTGACCTTGCTCTCTCCATTGACAGTCCTCTACTGTTCTCTGAAACGAAAACCGCTGCTTCCGACATTGACGCTGGGCATTCTGACGGGTTTGTTGACAGCTGTTTTCATACAGCAGGAGACTTCTCCCGCTCGCTGGTTACAGGTCATGCAGCATGGATTTGACGAATCGTTTGTCAATCAGACGGTTGCTTCCATCGTCAACCGCGGAGGTCTTCAGTCGATGACCTGGTCGCTCTCGCTGATCCTGATCGCTCTGGCGCTTGGGGGTCTCCTGCAGCACTGCGGCGTTTTTCACTCTCTGTTTTACACCCTTCTGAGAAGCATAAAAAGCAACGGACAGGTCGTCCGGCTGGCCGGCTCTTCCTCGATTCTGGTAAATGCCTTGACCGGTGAGCAATACCTCTCCATCCTCTTGCCCGGCCAGATGTTTCGGGAAGAGTTCGAGCGCAGAGGAATGGCAAACAAACTGCTCTCAAGGACGCTGGAAGATTGCGGAACCCTGGTCAATCCGCTGGTTCCATGGGGGGTGAGCGGCGCGTTTTTCGCCTCCACCCTGCAAGTCCCTGCTGCTGGTTATATCCCTTACGCCATTTTTCTCTGGCTTTCTCCGCTGCTTACTTTTGCATACTCGTATCGGAGGAAATAGCGAGTAAACAGCAAAGTGCCCATGAAGCTGCTTGTTCATGGGCACTTTTATTAAATAGCTGACTGATACAGCGTGATGCAGTTTTTTCCCTTTTTCTTGGATTGATACAAAGCCTCATCGGCAGCCCGCTTCAAGTCGTCGGCCCCGTCGGCATGCTCGGGAAAGCGGGCCACTCCGGCGCTGACGGAAACGGGAATCAACTGATGCTCGAACTGCAGCGGATGCTCTCCCAGATAGTCCATGATCCGCCTGACTTTCTGCTCGGCGTCGACGAGCGAGGAACGGACTGACAGAATCATAAACTCGTCTCCTGCATAGCGGTATGCCGAGTCCGTTCGTTCCATGCACGCTACCATCGCTTCCGCCACTTTCTGAATTAATGCGTCTCCCATATGATGACCGAACTGGTCGTTGACCTCTTTTAAATTGTCCGAGTCCAGCATGATCAGCGTAACTTCCTGGCCGGGTACCGCCAGAAACCGCTCCAAGTCCTGATGAAAGGCGCGGTAGTTTTTGATTTTGGTCAGCTCGTCCTTGATCGACATTTGATAAACCTTGTCGTAGAGCCGGGCCGTTTCAATGGCGCTGGCCACCTGAAAGCCGATGATTTTCAACAGTTCCTCGTGCTCCTGTTTATAGGCGAACTCCTGATAGGATTGGGCGGAAATAACGCCTTTCACCTGGTCTTTAAGCAGCATCGGGACAAAAATGCATGTGTTGGTGTCGTTGTTTGCATCCCCCCAGCGAACATAAGTAAACGGGTCGGACTCGTCGTGGGTGCGAATATGGATGGTTTCCCTGGTTTGGATGACCTTGGAGACAAAGCCGTCTCCGAATTGCAGCGTAACAGGTCCGTACTTGACTCCGTTGTCAATGCCGATCGGGATGCGGATCTGCGCATCATTCTCATCGTAAAACGCGATGAAAAAGGCATCCGTCCGCATCACGCGGGAAACCAGCTCAAATGCTTTCCAGATAATCTGCTCTTCCTCAAAGGTTTTGGTAAACGTCTGCCCGAGATCGTGCAAAATTTTCAAATGTTCGGAAATCCAGAGCATCTGTTTTACTTTTTCGTTTAGTTTGACAATTTCGTTCAGAAGCAGATGGTGCAACCTTGTCTCCTGTTGAGGCAACTCCGCTGCGATATCCTGCGCCAACCGGTTGATCTCGGCATGCTCCAGCGTTTCAATTCGGTTCAGCATGGACCGATACCGAACCAGCAGTTCATTCGAAAATGATTCCATGATGGAAGCTTCTTCGCGCATTCACAACCCTCCGCCCCTGCTCTCTTTATGCTTGTTTTCTCATCTCGTGATAACGATCCACTGCTGCCCGAATGGCCTGCAGAACCGCTCCCTGCCCCGGGGCCAGAAAGCGCTCCTGTATGACCTGGGGAATGTCTCCCAAACCGTCGGCAATGCTTTTCCCGCGGAGCAATCCGGCCAGATAATCACTCGTTTTATCCATCACAAAGGTAAATGAGGCATCGCAAATCTCTTCGTTTTCAACGTCGATAATCAACACGCAGCCCACCATCGTGGACACCTCGTAAAGCGTCGTTCCTTTCGGGATCTGAGCAAAACCCGCCGCGAGAACGGTGTTTTTGTCTGCATAATCTGTCATCAATGCGCACCTCTATCCAGATAAATCCTGATGCCAATCTGTCAATTGGCAGGGATCGTCACTTCCACCACGGTGCCCTCTCCCTGCTTGCTCATCATCCGTACATGCCCCCGGTGATTTTGAATGATCCGGTAGCTGATCATAAGACCAAGCCCTGTCCCTTTTTCCTTGGTGGTATAGAACGGCTCGCCCAGTTTGGGAATCAGCTCCTCGGGGATCCCCACTCCGCTGTCTTCAAAGCGGATGACGACCTGATCACCGTGGCGCCGCACGCCAATGACAATGTCGCCGCCATTTGGCATCGCTTCTATGCTGTTTTTCAGAAAGTTGATAAATGCCTGTTTCAACTGGTTTTCGTCGCAGCAAATTGGGGGGATTTCCGTTTCCAGTATCAGTTGAATCTGCACTTTTTTCAAGATCGCTTCCGTATCAAGCAGAGTCACCACATGCCTCAACAGGTTGGCCAAATCCCTCTCCTTGAACGAGGTGGAATGAGGTTTTGCCAGCACCAGCAGTTCGCTGACAATCAGTTCGATACGGGTTAGTTCTGACGACATGATGGAAAAGTACTCCTGCTTCTCTCTGCCGTCCGTCTGCATCAGCTGCAAAAAGCCTTTCAACGAGGTTAACGGGTTGCGTATTTCATGAGCGATTCCCGCGGCCAATTGTCCGACCAGCGTAAGTTTCTCGGAGTTCTGCAGAAGTTCCTGGGTCCGCTTGCGTTCGGTAATGTCTCGAACGATGACGTGCACCGCCGGCTGATCCTTGTAGATGGTCGCTATGCCTTTCACTTCCACGTCTATGATTTTGCCGTCGAGGCGAATGAACTTCTGCTCAATCAGTTCCACTTCCTCGTCTAGCGTTACTTTTTGCAACTGTTCCATTATCGTATCATGGTAGTCATTCTGAATGAATGAAAACAACGGGCGTCCAACCAGTTCTTCCTTGGAACCGGCGCCCAAGAGCTTCATTCCCGCCTTATTGATGTAGACAATCAGGCCATCACGGCAGATCATGACGGTCTCGGGTGAGTGTTCAACCAGGCGGCGGTAGCGCTTCTCTCTTTTCCTCAGTTCTTCCTCGGCGTTTTTCCGCTCGTGAATATCTCGCGAAATGCCAATAAATTCCCTGATTCTGCCGGTTCGCTCGTCGTGTACACCCTTGCAGGTTGTTTCCACCCACTTGAACTCGCCTGCCTTGGACTTGATCCGGTTGGTGACAGTAAAGATTCGCCCATCGGCAAGCAGCATCTGGTGCAGATCGCTGAGTGCCTGTACATCGTCGGGATGAATAAATTCAAACAAGGAGTGACCCAACAGATCGTCGGGCACATATCCCAAGAGGGGATAGCATGCCGGTGAAGCGTACAGACAAATCCCTTCGGGTGAGAACTTGGTGATCATGTCGGAAGAATGTTCGGCAATCAGGCGATACCGTTCTTCGCTTTCCCGCAGCTTCTCCTTTTTCTGGATATCGTGCGTGATATCTCGGGTAATGGCGTAAACGCCTGCAATCTGGCCGTCGGCGACAATCGGGAAATTCTTTATGTAGACCTCAATGGAGTGACCCTGCTTATGGACGATGGTTGTCTCGTATTCTTGCAGGTTTCCTTCCGCCGCCTGCCGGAAATGATAGAGTGTGGCTTCCAGCATGTTCGGCTCAATAAACTGCACAAAGGACATGGACCGCAATTCCTCCAGCAAATAGCCGGTCAGCTTCTCACACATGGCGTTTCCGCCGAGAAAGCGGCCGTCCAGGTCCAATGCGTACACTGCGTCAGGGTTATGCTCAAAAAGCGAATGGTATAGTTGCTCAATCCCTTGATGCTCTCTGAAAAACTGCTTTCGAAGCCCGAATGTTCTTCTTGCAAGCACGTCACTCATAGTTTCCCTACCCTTCTTCCGGACGCAGAAAATGGCTACTCCTTACACGGAAATAGCCATCGGTCTTTTCAAACAGTGAAAAAACCTTTCGGTAACCCGGCCATCTTAGCGAACACCTTAGACCCGTGGCTTTGCGTCCCCATCTTTCAACGGGTTTGCCTTTTCGAAGAATTTTCGTTTGACAAAATATTTTATTGTAGTTCCTATTATACATCCTATCTTTCCAATTTCAATCAGGCGTTTCCAAATTTTTGCTCGTGATCATCCTCGGCTCCCCCACGCATGGAGTTGTCAAAACAGGAAACGTTACTGATTTCGTCAAATTTACTAGCCCGGTCGAGTCATTTCAAACGGACCGAGAATTGATATTCTGTGAGTGTAGGTATCAAGGCTAAAAACAAGGGGGGAGAAAACCTGTTCAGGAAAGGGAACAACCGCAGCATTCACCGCCTTCTGTTGGTGACAGCGATCGCCGTTTGGACGCTTTCCGGACTCGGGATTGCTACCGCTGCTCCAATATCCTTGCAGGCTATGGTTGATCAGGCAAAGCCAGGCGAAACCATAACCATCCCAGCAGGAAAATATGAAGGACCGATTCGGGTTGAGCATCCCGTCGTTTTACAAGCGCAGGGTACAGTTGAGATCATCAGTACCGGCAGTGAGAGCGTCATGACCATCCTCTCCGATCGCGTCACGGTTCGGGGCATTCATATCGTGGACACCCGTTTGAACGGATCCAATGCGTCTCTGGTCGTCAAGGGGAGCCATAATGTCTTGGAGCGCATTACGATTGAAACGATGGGGACAGGAATCCAGCTGCGGGATGCGCACGACAATACCTTGCGGGAGCTGCGTGTGGTGGGAAAAGTGGAAGACAGTGAGCAACCCTACTATAGCGGAGGGCACAATCACGGCGATCAGGCAAACCCGACAGGGAAAGACGCGGCAAAACGTCTGGTGGATCCGGTCAAAAAAGGAAACGGCATTGATTTGGACCAGTCCCATCGGAACCGGATTGTGTCCAGCAGCGTTGACAACATGTTTGACGGAATTTATTTGGAGAATAGTAATTTTAACTATATCGAAAACAATCGCGTGGAAAGATCCCGCTACGGCTATCACTTTATGGGTGTGGAAAACATGTGGTTACTGCACAATACGGGGAGCCAAAACGTGACGGGAGCCATGCTGATGGAAACGACGAAAGCTGTGGTGCGCGACAACCGTTTTGTCAAACAGAGCGATAATCCCAACTCCCAGGGAATCCTCCTGTTTGATGTCACGGACTCGCAGATCGTAAGCAACAGGATCGAGGGAAATCGCGTTGGCATGTATGTGGAAAAATCCAGCGGCAACCGCTTTCTGGGGAACCAAATCAAACAGAACTTTATCGGCATGCAGGTAAGAGAATCGTCGGAAAATGTCGTGACGAAAAACGATTTTGTTTCCAACGTCATTCAAGCCCAAGCCCAAGACAGCAAGAACAACAAGCTGGACGGCAACTACTGGGATAACATGCAGGGCATCGATCTGGATGAAGACGGTCAAAGCAATCTCCCGTACGAAATGAATCCGTTCTTCCTGGCCTTGACCGAAGCAGTACCGCCGTATCAACTGTTCTTTCAAGCCCCCGGATTTGTTTTTTTGGAAGGGTTGTTTACTACCGGTTCGGGGACGACGATCAGGGACGAGGCCCCGTTGATGAGACCGGCATTGGCGCAAATGGAGAGCCCAGAGCCGGTCCAGCATGTAGAGCTACTCGGACTCAGTACGCTGTTGATCTTGGGAACCTGTTTAAACATGTATGTAGGGGTGAGAAGGAAATGAAAAAACTGTGGATGGTGTTCGTAGCGCTGATGACCATTTCCGTACTGATGGCGGGATGCGGCAAGCAAGAGGCACAGCCGGTTGACATAGCGGAGGGCGTTGATAAATGTGAAGTATGTCACATGCACATTGCCAATGACCATCATGCGACGGAAATCGTGCTAAAAGACGGAAAAACGTTGAAATTTGATGATATCGGGTGCATGTATCGCTGGTTGAAGGAAAACGGCAAAGAACAGGTGGATGTTCAGTTTGTTCGTGATTATTACTCACAGGAGTGGGTAAAAGCGGAAAATGGCGCTTATGCCTATGACAAAAGCTTTAAGACACCAATGGGCTACGGAATTTACTCGTTCAAAGACAAATCAACTGCAGAATCGTTTGTAAAAGAACAACATGCCGGCGTGATCATGACTTCCCAGGAGTTGGACAGCCATAGCTTTGAAAGCAGTATGAAGATGCATAAACAGGGGCACGATGGCGGACACAAAAGCTCTGAGCAGCAAAGCACGCACAAATAGTGGAGGAAGTGGCGGGCATGCACGTAGATAAAATCGCAAAACGCGAGGTCAAAATCGGGTTTCGCAACCCATGGGCGTATTCATTTATGGCCCTTTTTTCTTTGTTCACTCTGGCCTTGTTGATCATCCAATCCCAGTCTTACATGGAGGGATACACGTACACAACCGGGAGCATGCTCAATTTGATCCTGTATCTGCTTCCATTGATGACGATGCTGCTCGGCTCTTTTTCCGTTACGGCAGAAAAAGAAGAGGGGAGCTGGCAACTCTTGTCCACCTACTCGCTTACATCGGGGGCGTTTATGTGGGGAAAGTATATCGGACTGGCTGTGGTGCTTGTTTCAATCGTCTGTTTCGGATATGGTTTTTCCGGCCTGATCGGTGTGCTGATCGGGAAAAGCTTTACCGTCTCCGCTCTGCTGTTTTTTCTATTCTTCTCTGTCTGTATCGTCTTGCTGTTTCTTGGCATCGCTCTGATTGTCGGGGCACTTAGCGGCAACCGGTGGCAGGCGCTAACAGTTGGTGTCAGCATCTGGTTTTTCTTTATTCTTGCCTGGCCTTCCTTGCTGATTTCTGTGTTGAGTTTTCTTCCGTACACATGGATAAAACCGGCAATTCAGATCTTGACGTGCTTGAATCCGGCGGAGTTTGTGCGTCTCTTTTCCGTTGTCAAATTGGGAGGAGGCTCAATCTTTGGGCCGGAATACTACCAGTGGATCAACTGGATTGACAGCCCTATGGGAATCATTTGGTTTATCAACCTTTGCACAATTTGGATCGTCGGTTCGATGGCGCTCGCGATTTTTTCCTGGGAAAGAAGGCGATACCGTGACTAAAGCCGGACTGGAAATGATACAGGTAGGAAAGGTGATAAAAGGAAGAACGATTGTGCATCCGTTTGACTTACGGATTGAACCGGGACAGGTAGTCGCCCTTTGTGGCGGAAACGGGGCCGGTAAAAGCACGATCCTGCGAATGATCGTGGGGATTACCCAACCCTCATCAGGGACAATAGAGCTAAACGGCCTAGACTGGAAGCGGCGTCGTGTCGAATACCTCAGTCAGATCGGTTATATGCCGGACCATTTCAATTTTTCTGCCGGACTGACCGCCAGCGAGACCATTCGATTTTATGCCTCTTTGCGCGGTCGAACGGCGTCGGAAGCAGATATGGCGTTGCGTGCAGTTGGACTGGAGGAAGCTCGGAACAAGCGAGTCTCCGTCTTTTCCAAGGGAATGCAGCAGCGACTGCTGTTTGCTCAAGCCATTTTGGCTGATCCGGCGCTGGTTGTACTGGACGAGCCGACCAACGGGCTGGATCCTTACTGGATGGAGGCGTTTGTAGACCTGGTGAAAGAGATAAAAATGAAGGGACGATCAGTCATCTTCTCCACCCATCACTTGCAAGTTGCCGAAGCGGTAGCAGACCGGGCTGTTTTCCTGATGAACGGACAAATCGCCCGCTCCGCTACAATCGATGAGTACCGGGCGGAATACGGGGCGATGGGATTACACGGTGCGTTCTCCGCCCTGTTTACAAGGCAGCAGAATCCCGAGGAGAAACATGAGGGGAAAGCGTCTGTAAAGATCAACATAAGAAGCCGTTAGAACCTGCACGGGAAGAAGTGCTCGTGGGATCGGTGCCTGTCACCACCCGGCCACCCGAAAATAAACAGCAGCCGGGCTCAATCCAGCCTGGGCTGCTGTTTTCCTGTAGAGCTACGACCGCTCAATGGCGCTGCGCACGTTACCGCCCACGCTGATCAGCAAATCAGCCGCCTTTTCCGCTGACAAGCCTGTTTTTTGCATCACGATGGCAACGCTCACGTCTCCCCCTGCTGCCGTAAGCAACTGCTCCGCTTCTGCATGGGAGACGCCGGTCACTTCCTTGACGATGTGCCTGGCCCGTTCCTTCAGCTTTTCGTTGGTGGCCTGAACGTTTACCATCAGGTTCCGATACACCTTTCCCAAATGAACCATGCTGGCCGTCGTCAGCATGTTGAGCACCATTTTCGTAGCAGTCCCCGCTTTCAGGCGGGTGGAACCTGTGACTACTTCCGGCCCCACTACGACATTGATGGCCACGTCCACGATTTCGCTCATTTTTGAGGCGGGGTTGCAGGTTAGGGAAATGGTCGCCGCCTTTTGCGTTTTTGCTTCCTGCAACGCGCCTGAAACGTACGGAGTTCTTCCGCTCGCGGAGATGCCCACGACCACGTCCCCTGCCTGCACGCCATACCGCCCAACGTCTTCCCTGCCCAGCCGGGAAGAGTCTTCCGCTCCTTCAATGGCCTGAAGCAAAGCAGCTGCTCCGCCGGCGATCACCCCCTGAACGAGCTTCGGGTCTGTGCCATAAGTGGGCGGGCATTCGGCTGCGTCGAGAACGCCCAGTCTTCCGCTGGTCCCCGCGCCGAAGTAAAAGAGCCGTCCGCCCTTTTCCAGCGCGCCGGCAATCAGGTTGACGGCTCTCGCCACCTCTGGAAGCACCTTTTCCACCGCATGAGCCACTTTTTTATCTTCCTCGTTCATCAGCGTCACGATTTCCAGGCTGGACATCTGGTCCAAGCGTCCGCTCGCCTCGTTGCGCATTTCCGTTGTCAGTTCATGCAAATTTTCCCCCACGGTTTCACCCTCTTCTCTTCCAGCTCTGCGTCAAGTTCGCCCGAATCAAATCCGATACCGCAATCCCGGACCGCTCAAGCGCAAGCACCAAACAACCGACCACGGGAGGAACGACGGGGATCACGGTGTCGAACAGAGAAGCGGCCCTAACCTGTTGACGCAGCAGCGTATCGGAAGCGAGCAGCCCTCCCGCCAATACGACAGGCAGCGGTTCCTTCGTCTTAGCCCGACAGGTATTGGCCAGTTCCACCAATGCTTCCGCTGCCCGATCCACGAGCGAGAGCGCCACTTCGTCCCCCCGTTTTGCCGCCGTTTCGACGAGAACGCTTGCTTCGGCCAGCTCCTTTCGCGGATTGGCGGCACCGTACAAACGATGTATCACTTCTTCCGCGCTGTCGATGGCGTAATGGGAAAGCAGCAGCTCCGTCAGCATCGTCCGCTTCCCTCTGCCGTCAAACTCCCGCATGACCGCGCTGACTGCCTGTCTTCCCAAATCAAAGCCGCTGCCCTCGTCACCCACCAGATAGCCCCAGCCGCCGACGCGATAGCGCCTGCCACTGCCGGAGAGTCCGTAGGCAATGGAACCGGTGCCGGCAATCAGCACGACCCCTGGAGCGCCCCATGTACCGGAGAACAGTGCCGGAATGGCGTCATTGTCCACGTGCAGTTTGTCCAGAAAGTCGTATTCAAACGCGGTCAGGATCAGTCGTTTTACCTGAGGGCGATCCGCTCCCGCGAGCCCAAACAGGATCGCATCAATCTCATCCCGGACGGCTCCCGCCTGACGAATGACCTGCTCGATCAGCCGGCGCAGCGTTTGTTCCACCTCGTCCCAGGGACGGGAGAGGACATTGGACGCATCTGCCACCGCGTGAGCCAGAATCTGTCCCTGGTTGCAGCATAGGGCAGCCGTTGTTTTGGTGCCGCCTCCGTCAATGCCGATGAAAAAGCGTTTATTTGACCGCACCGGCCGTCAGCCCTTCCATAAATTGTTTGGACGCCAGCAGAAAGACGACGATCATCGGCAAAGCAGAGAGGGTCAGTCCCGCAAAAAGCATGCTCCAATCCGCTTCATACTCTCCAAACAGCGACAGCATGCCCACCGGTATCGTCTTCAGCGATTCTTCCTGAATGAAGATCAGCGGGAAGAAAAAGTCATTCCAGGCCTGGATAAAGTTGATGATCATCACCGTACCCAGCGCCGGACGAATCAGCGGCAGCAGCACCCGCCAAAACACCTGAAAGTTGTTGCAGCCATCGATGCGAGCTGCTTCTTCCAACTCCACCGGCAGCGTCCGGAAGAACCCGGTCAGGATAAAGACGGAGATGGGAATGCCGCTGGCCGTATAGACCATGATCAGCGACCAGAGAGAGTTGAGCAGACCCAGCTCTTTCATCAAGAGAAAGAGCGGGACAATCCCCAGCTTGATCGGGATCATCAGCCCCAGCAGGAAAAAGAAATAGAGCAGTCCGTTCCACCTGAAGGAAAAGCGGGCGATGTAAAAAGCAGCCATCGACGATACCAGCAAAATCAACACAACGGATCCCGCGCTGACCAGCATGCTGTTCACCAGGAAATCGGTGATGGGTACCGCCTCCCACAGCTTCCGGTACGGGGCGAGGCTGAGCGAGCCCGGCAGAGCCAAGGGATTGGACAGGATCTCCGCGTTTGTTTTCAAGGACGACATGATCATGAGAAAGACCGGGTAGACGGCAACCAGCATGAACAAATAGGCAAAGAGATATTGCAAGGAACGCGTTTTGACGCTCGTTTTCACTCTGACCCCCCCATCTTCTCTAGTGCTGCACTTCTTTCTTTCTCATCAGGTACAGGGATACCGCAGAAACGGAAGCGACAATCGCAAACAATACAACCGCCAGTGCCGATCCCAGGCCGATGGAGACAGAGTCTGCTCCCGCACCGCCGAATGCGAGCCGATAGAAATACACCGCCATGGTGTCCGTCGAGTAATACGGTTCCCCCATGGAACCCTGCATGGCGTAGACCAGTTCAAATGCCTCAAACGCCTGAATAAACGTGAGCACGGTCATGATCGTGATCGCCGGCATGCACATCGGCATGATGATCCTCAGCAAAAGTGTAAGCCCGCTGGCCCCGTCCAAGCGCGCCGCCTCGATTACCTCTTCGGGAATGGACTGCAGCCCGGCAAGGAAAATCAGCACGGCAAACCCGATTCCAAACCAGCAGTTGACCAATATGATGGACAACAGAGCCGTATCCGGGTCACCCAGCCACGGCTTCGCCCACTCCTTTAGACCAAGCTTCGTTAACAGCGTGTTGAGCGCGCCGAAGTTGGGATTAAGAATCAGCTTCCACAAAAACCCGACGATGATGACCGACAGCAGACGCGGAAAAAAATATGCCGTCTTCAATAGCTCAGAGCCCTTGATTTTCCGATAGATGATATAGGCAAGGGCAAAGGCGATGCCGTTTTGTACGACAAGTTCAACCAGGAAGTATTTGACATTATGTCCGAAGGCGTTCCAGAACATTTTGTTGAACGGCTCCGTCTGAAACAGCGTGACAAAGTTCTTGAGCCCGACAAAGCTCCCTCGGGCGATTCCCTGCCAATCGTACAGACTGTAGGTAAACGCCGAGAAAATCGGATACATCACAAAGAGCGCGTAGATGATCAGCGCCGGCAGGGGGAATAGGTGGATGAGCCATCGCGAAGGGCCGTTTTTATTTGCTTTTTCCGTCTTGATCGTGTCCAAGGCGGCTCACCCCCTTTCTCAGTTGAATAGGAAGGGAGTAAAACAGTTTTGGTGTCTTACTCCCTTTTTCTGTGATTATTTTTTAAACGGAGCGAACCAGCTTTCCGCAGATTTCTGTACCTCCTGGGCCACCTGCTCTGGAGTCAGCTGTCCGAGGTACATCCCTTGCAGCGCGTTTTCCAGCGTTTGCTTGGTGGTCGGCTTGCCTTCGTTGAAGTTTACGACCATCAGGTACGGGGTGGAACTGGAGCCTGAAAGCTGCGCCATTTTGTTCACCAGCGGATCGCTTGCGGAGACATTGGGGACGGCGCTGATGCGTTTGAACTCGTTGGCAAACAGCTCACCAAACTTCGCAGAAGCCATGAATTCCATGAATTTGAGGGCTTCCGCCTTGTGTTTTGACTTGGCGTTTACGCCGTAGGAACCGTCCACCCAGGTCGTCAGCACTTGTTTGCCTTCGTCTGTCGGCATCGGGAAGAAATCAAGCGCGAGATCCGGATTCAGCTTTTTGATGCCTTCCAGTTCAAACGATCCGTTGATGAACATCGCCGCTTTTTCCGTGGCAAACATCGCGCGCAGATCGTTCAATTCCAATCCGGTGAAATTGTTCGGGAAATACGGCGTCAATTCGTTCATACGCGCAAGCGACTTCTTGAATTCAGGACTGTCGAAGCTGGTTTCACCCTTCAACAGCTTTTCTACCCAGGCGTTTCCGTTGTAGGTCCCCGGTGCAATAACACCGTGGCTAAGCGACAACAGCCAGCCTTCTTTCGATCCGAACGCAAACGGTGTGATGCCCTTCTCTTTCAGCGTTTTTGCGGTGGCGATCAGCTCATCCCAGCTCTTCGGCTCCTGCAATCCGTTTTGCTCAAAGATTTTTTTGTTGTAGTAAATCTGGGTAGAGTTGAGCGAGAGGGGGACGCCGTATACTTTTCCGTCCTTTGCCGTAGCTGCCGCCAGAACGTCCTTGGAGAAGCTGCTGATTCCGGACACGCTGTCCAGCGGTTCCAGATGTCCCGCTTCAGCCAATGCCATGCCGGTAGCGTACGGACGCAGCTGCATGATGTCCGGTCCGCTGTCGCTCTGCAGCGCCGTATTCAGAATCGTGTTGTACTCGGTTGCCTTGAACGGCTTAAACTCGATTTTGATGCCGGGATTTTCCGCTTCGAATGCCTTGATCACCTTGGCGTAGCCTTCCGTGTCTTCCACGCGCCAGCTGTGCATCTGCAGTACGACCTGATCCTTCGTGTTACCCCCCTGCTGTCCCTGACCCTCACCCGGGTTCGACGATTTGCCTCCGCCGCATGCCGTCAGCGCTACCGATGCGAAAAGCAGCACGGCCGCCAACCGATTCCGCTTGAACATTTTCATTGGTTACTCATCCCCCTTCTCTATACCAGACTCAAACAGTTGAGTCATGATAGTGTCACTTGTCCGTGGAGCGCTTCGTCCGGCTGACGGCCAGACGCGTCTTCTCCAGGACAGGGATAACGTCCGCCTGTCTTCTGCTGATGATGGTAATAAACAAGATGTCGATGACGTTCAGCTGCGCGATACGCGAAGCCATTGCCCCGCTGCGAATGCTCTTTTCCACGGAACTGGTGTGGAGGCGGATATCCGCCAGATCGGCGACCGGAGAGGAGCCGAACTTGGTCAGGGTAATGATCGTTGCCCCCTGCTGCTTGGCTTCGGTCAGCGATTGAATGACGTCCTCGGTCTGCCCCGAGTAGGAAATGCCGAATGCTACATCCTGATCCGTCAGGCTGACGGCGGAGGTAAGCTGGGCATGGAAATCGCTGTAGGCGTCGCACCACAAATTGATGCGGGAAAATTTCTGCTTCACGTCAGAAGCGATGACGGCCGATGCCCCGACACCGTAAACATCGATCTTTCTTGCCCGGGACATCGCCTCAGCCGCACGCTCCACCTCTTCTCTGGACAGCACCGACAGCGTATCCTGAATGGACTGGATGTTGTTCCAGCTGACCGCCTGCATGATGGATTCAATAGAGCCCTCCATCATGATTTCCTGATAGCTTCCTGTCGCCGTCTGCTTGTTCAAATCGCCGGCGATTCGCAGCTTCAGCTCCTGATACCCTTTCATGTTCAGCGACCTGGCCAGGCGGATGATGGTCGCTTCCGACACTCCGCTCAGCTCGGCCAGTTTTTGTACCGACAGTTTTACCACGTCTTGGGGGTGGGCCAGGATATAATCGGCTACTTTCCGCTCAGACGGCTTCAACTCGTCCAGAATTGCCTGTAAGCTGACGAGACCTCCATTTAGCATTGTTGACACCGCTTTCATTCCAATTCTTACCTTCTATTTTAGGAAGCATTATTTCTTTCGTCAATTGCAAATTATTAAATAATATTTCAGTTGACCTTGCCGCTGCGTCAAGGCTTACACTTCTTCTCACAGCCTGAAGAGGAGGATATGCATGAAGACTCGATTAATAAAAGGTGCGAGAATCTTGACAATGTGCACAGGGCAGGAGCCGTTCGTCGGCGACCTGCTGATCCGGGGAGAAAGGATTGAGGCCGTCGCACCCGTCATCGACAGTCCGGCAGACGAAGTGATCGACGCCCGTCACATGGCGGCCATGCCCGGATTGATCAACGCCCACAACCACACGCCGATGTCGCTTTTGCGCGGTTTTTCCGACGACCTGAAGCTGATGGACTGGCTGGAGAAAAAAATGCTCCCCGCCGAATCGAGAATGAACGAAGAAGACGTCTACTGGGGAGCGCTGCTGGCCATCACAGAGATGATTCAGTCCGGAACCACCTCGTTTGCCGACATGTACATCCACATGGATGCCGTGGGCCAGGCGGTTTTGGACAGCGGCATGCGCGCTTCGCTGACGCGAGGTTTGGTCTTTTTCGAGGACGACGGGGGGAAGCGGATGCAGGAAGCAATCGATCTGGTGGACAAATGGAGCGGTTCGGGTGACGGCCGGATCACCACGATGTTTGGACCGCATGCGCCCTACACCTGCCCGCCGGAACCGCTGTCAGAGGTGATCGCCCTGGCTCGTCAGCGCAGGGTGCCGATCCACATTCACCTGGCGGAAACAAAGGAAGAGGTAGTGAAAATCCGCGACAAATACAACCAGACGCCGACCGAATACCTCTACCATCTCGGACTGTTTGAACACAACCACGTACTCCTGGCCCACAGCGTCCACCTGACGCGGAAAGATATCGGTTACCTGCGGGGGATGAGGGGCGGCGTGGCCCACAATCCTGTCAGCAACCTGAAACTGGGCTGCGGAATCTCGCCAGTGACTGACTTCCATCAGCAGGGCATCGCCGTCGGGCTGGGCACGGACGGCGCGGGCAGCGCCACCACGCTGGACATGTTTGCCGAGATCAAGGCGGCTACCTGGCTGCAAAAGCTGGACTACGGAGATCCTACCCGGCTGCCGGCAGAGCATGCCCTGCGGATGGCAACAATCGAAAGCGCAAAGCTGCTCGGCATCGACCATGAGGTGGGAACGCTTGTGGCAGGGAAAAAGGCGGACGTCATTCTGCTCGATCTGAACAAGCCCCACCTGCAGCCTGCCCACAACCTGTATTCACTCCTCGCCTACAGTGCAACCGGCGCTGACGTCGATACCGTCATCATCAACGGACAGACGGTAATGCGAAACCGCCAGCTGTTGACCCTCTCTGTCGAGGACGTGCTCAGCCAAGCGGCAAAGCGGGCCGCCCGCCTTGTGGAGGGACTGTAAAGACACAAAAAACACAGCCGATTCCTTCTCGGGTCAGCTGTGTTTTCTTTTCCTGTTCGTTACAGGCGGATGACCTCGCCGGGTTTCATGGCTTTCCCTTCGATGTGCTTGGAGGCGAGCCGGGCGACAAATGCATCCCCGTCCTGTTGAATCGGGGGGAACGTATTGTAGTGAATCGGCACGACAAGCTTTGGTTTCACCCATTCGGCTGCCGTAACCGCGTCGTCTGGCCCCATGGTGAAGACGTCGCCGATCGGCAGAAACGCAACGTCAATCGGATTGAGGTCTCCGATCAGCTTCATATCGCCAAACAAGCCGGTATCTCCCGCGTGGTAGAGGGTCTTGCCGCCGATGGTGACGAGAAAACCGCCGGGCATCCCCATGTATACGATTTGCTGTTGATCATCCAAGATCACGCCGGAGCTGTGGAACGCTTGTGTCATCTTTACCCGGCCGAATGGAAAAGCAGCCGAGCCGCCCAGATTGAGCGCCATCACCTTCGCTCCCTGCCAGCTGAGGTAGTTGGCCAGCTCCCAGGTCGCCACGATTGTGGCGTCGTTTTGTTTGGCCAGCTCCACGGCATCCAGGATGTGATCCTGATGTCCGTGCGTCAGCAGTATGTACTGTACCTGAATGTCGGCCACTCGGGTAGTTGCTTGCGGATTCCCGGAAAGAAACGGGTCAATGATGAGGGAATGTCCTTCACTTGTGATCTGTACGCAGGAATGACCGTGATACTGAATCTCCAGCATGGGATCTACCTCGCTTTCTATCGGTTTCAATTACGTTCGGTACAAAATAGATTATACCACACGGATGGAAGATTCAGGAACAAATTGCCAGCCCGAGCGATTCTCCTGGCTGCAAGGCGCACACGTCCAATTGTTACAGGCGCTTGCTCCCAGCAACAGGTTTTTCATGTCAGAAACCTCCTAATGACGACGATTGGTGCTAGAAAATGTCGCACGGTTACAGACAGGAGTTTCCCTGCCCTTACAGAAAGGCTATAAGAGAATGATTCCACAGCCTGGAACGTATTGCAAAGGGGGAACGGTGATGAGGGAAAACATGGTGATTGAGTTGGTTGCCAGGGAAAAAACCTACTCCAGCCGCGAACTGGCAGAGTCGCTGGGTATCGGCGGAAGCACGCTTCGCAAATGGTGCATGCTGCTGGAACAGCACGGATACCGGTTCCAGCGCGACGCCCAAAACCGCCGGGAATTTCGTCAGGCAGACGCCTCCGCCCTGAGAACGTTCCAGAAACTGACCAAGCAGCAGATGATGCCTCTGGAAGAAGCGGCTGCCCTCATCATCAAGCGCACAGGTACTCGGGTGCAGACAGAAACGCGGCTGGCTACAGCAGCGGCACTAGCCCCGCGTACTGCTGCCGCGCCCCGTTACGATCTGTTGGAAGAAAAGGTAACCGCGCTTGCCCAGCACATCCAGAAGCAGGACTCCTTTCACCTGGCCCTGATGGAGAGGCTGGAAAAACAGGAAAAATACATCAGCATCAATTTAAAGGAACGGGATCGCCGTTTGACCAAGGCGATGAACGACATCCTCGAAACCAAGGTGCAGCTGGCCAAACTGAAGGACGAACAGCGCAAGAAATCCTTTTGGCACCGGCTTTTTTCCATCCACTGACGGATCAGGTGCGCGGATGCGGCGGCAAAAGCAAAATAAGTCCGTCCTCCAGTTCGATCCGCAGCTTGCCGTCCGCTCCGATCGCCTGCAGGTATTCGCGGGGAATCTGCAGCCGTCCGGCCTGGTCCAGTACGGCCAGCTCTTCGTGTTCCTGCGGCTCCTCACCCGTTTCCAGTTCCTCCGTGTGTTCGGCCTTTCGCCGCAGCAGCTCGCTGGAAGTCTTTCCGTCGCGAATGGCGATGACCCGGTCCACTTTGCGGGCCAACTGCATGTCATGGGTCACGATGACGACGGTCAATCCCAATGTGCGGTTCAGTTCCTGAAAAATGTCCAAGATCATGGCCGCCGTTTTGGTATCCACACTTCCCGTTGGCTCGTCCGCCAGCAGCAGCTTCGGTTGATTGGCCAGCGCAATGGCGATGGCGACACGCTGCTGCTCGCCCCCTGACAGCTGGTTCAATTGATTCTTCATGCGATGACCCAGCCCCACCATCTCCAACAGTTCCTTGGCGCGCTCCCGCTTGCGCTTGCCGCCGAGCAGCATCGGCAGCTCCACGTTTTGCAGAGCCGTGAGGTACGGAATCAGATTGCGTGCGTTGTTTTGCCAGACAAAGCCGACCGTTCGCAGCTTGTACTCCACCAGTTCGGCGGTGGACAGGCGAAACAGGTCCTTGCCGTCCACAAACAGCTTGCCCGCGGATGGTCGATCCAGTCCGCCCAGCATGTTCAGCAGCGTGGATTTGCCGCTGCCGCTGTTCCCGATGATCCCCATCAGTTCCCCGGACTCCACCTTCAGATCCAATCCCTGCAAAGCAACTACTTCCAAATCGGCTGCCTTGTAAATTTTCACCAGATTTTCACAGACGATCATCCCGGTCAATCCTCCCCCAGCTTTACGGCCTGATGAATCTGCAAACGCGACAAAAGCGCAGCCAGAATCGCGATGCCCACCGCAAGCGTCACGCCGACAAACCCGTAGATCACCAGCTCATCAGCGGTGCGGGAGACAATCGCAAACGGCGGTACCTGATCGCCCGCCTCCAGGTAGATCCCCAGCGCCGGCAAAAACAGGGTGTTGCACAGCTTGCCGCCGGCAATGCCGAGCAGAAAGGCAGCGCCAAACGTAAGCGCCTGCTCCCAGGCGAGGATCCGCACCAACTGCGGAAACGACAGGCCCATTGCCCGAAAGACGCCGTACTGCAGCTTGCGCGAACCCAGCGTCAGCACCCAGTACATCAGGTAACCCGTAAAAGTGATGAGCATCGACAGCAAGAAGCCCAAGGTAAGCGAGCCGTTCAGCCCGAGGTAAAAAGCGCTCGTTTTCAGTTCGATCAGCTTTTGCGACACGTTGGAAACGTCTGTGACCCGCAAGTTGGCCTGTTTGATTCCGCTGTATAGCGCCTCCGCAGTCGCACCCGGCTTCAGCTTCATCCACACCTCGTACGGTTCCACACGCATCCTGTCCTGCACGAACGGCAGATTGGCCACCACCAGCATCTGCTCTTCCGTCCGACCGTACTGGTCCGTAACCGGATGAGGATTCCATCCCGGCCAGTAGTCCAGGACTGCGTACACGACAAACTCCGCCGGACGGGCATCCTTCCACCCCAGTTCAATGGTTTGGCCCGGTGACACCTTCAACTGTTCCGCGACGCTGCGGGAGATGAGAACCGCCCCGGGCTCTTTTGCCAACAGGTTCGCGTACTCATAAAAGTGGTGGGGCAACAGTCCCGGTTTAAACCAGGCGGTAAGCGCGAACTCCTTTGGTTCAACCGCCATCAGTTTCACATTGGACAAGGTTTTGCCGTTACGGATCGATTCGGCCGTATCTTTGACAAACACCTTGGCCGCATGCTCAACGCCGGGAAGTCGGGCAAACAGCTGAAAATCCGGTTCCACGTACTTGACTGGCGGTTTTTTCGGCTCCTCCAGCCGCTCTCCTTCTCCACCGCTCTTGGCACCGCGGTGCAGCAGCATGACAGGCTGGTCGTTTTGCCATTCAACCTTCATGCGTACATCTGCGCCATTTTCGTAGCGCAGCCGCTCCTCCGCATTCTGGTTGATCGTTCGTGCCGTGCTGGCGCTGTACATGCCAACCGCGACAGTCATGGCGACAAACATCATGAGAAATTGGTACTGTCGGGCAGAACGTCCCACCTGAACCAGCGTGACGAACATCGGCGTCGACCAAAATCGTTTGCCTCCCCAAAAGATTGCCCGGATCAGCCACGGATACAACCGCAGACAGAGCAAACCAAAGCCCAGCGTGAAGAGAACGGGAACAAAAAACAGCAGCATGTCTATCTGCAGCAGGCCCGCATGCTCTTTCACGACCTTCATGTCTTCCACGGTCTTGCGGTAGGAGTACCAGCCGTACCAGGAGACGAGCAGCAGCAGGATATCCAGATAGAGCTTGTGCCAGACCGCTGTTCCAGCCATTCGCGCTGCCTGCTGTTTGTGGCTGACGATATTTTGCCGAGTGGCAAAGAAAACGGCGGTGAGAACAAGGCAGTTACAAGCCAAAACCGTCCAAAAGGCGTAGATAAATACCTCCCTGGACATCTCCACCGGCAGACCCGTGCGGTTTACAAATTCGAGAAAGCCGTTTGACACGCCAAGAAGCCGGCTCACCATCGCCCCTAAAAACGGGCCGATGAGAAAAGCCGTGCCGCCCAGTATGAGCATTTCCACCAGGTAAATGAAAAAGATCTGCCTGCGAGAAGCTCCACGGCTGCCCAGCACCGCGATTTCCGTCCGCTGCCGTTCAATAATCAGGCCTGCCACCATGATCAGGTAGAGCGCCAGCATAACGAACACAGGAACATAGAGCGACCACAGTATGGTCTGGAACTGCTCCCGCTTCTCATCGTATTTGTTGACGATGCTGGTAACGGGAAAACGGATGCTGTACTCCGACGATTGCAGCCCGATGCGCTCCAGTTCCTGTTCCAGTGAGGGCTCCACGGATAGCAGCTTGTCCTTGTCCGTCACCTTCATGGCGTGGTACTGAAAGGCCGTGTAGAGACGGGCGGAGGAAAGCAAGCTGTGCTGCTGCATGAACGCCTCGCGAAAAAGCCGTTCATCGATCAGAAAGCTGTTGTTGTACTCTGCTGCGGGTGTGAACCAGTACGGATCGTTCCCCTGTTTTTCCGTAAACACGCCGACCGGTTTTACCCGAATGCGCATTCCGCCTGCTTCCTTTGTGGTCAATTCGAACACCGTATTCAGCACCATGCTGCGCTTTTTCAGCGCCCCTTCGGTCACCAGCGCTTCGAATACGCCGTCGATCGGTTGACGGCTGGGCAGTCTGCCGTCTAAGACCGTGATATGCTCCTCAATGCCTCCAAGTGCACGAAGGGAGGCACTGCCGCTGTTCTGAGCATCCTCAAAAGGAACCGTCTGCAGGAGCGTTACCTTTTGATAGATCGGCACATCCAGCCGATCGATGATCTCCTCCTGCACGAACTGCTCCATTTGCTCGATGATCGCCAAACTGTCCGGTTTAACCTTGTTGAAATCAAGAGAGACAATCAGTCCCCCGGGGAATTGTTTGACGCGCTTTTGGTATTCCTCCAGATCTTTGACCAGCACCCGCTGCAGTACGCCGGACGTGAAGGCGGGTATGCTGGATACCAGCGAAACGGCAATGACCAGACCGAGGAGCAGGCTTGTCACCAGCCAACGGTTGTTCCACATCTTGCGCACAATCATGTACAACATTGCCATGGTCCCCACATCCCCCTAGTCCAGAATCACCAGCTGGCCTTCTTGCAGTCCGCTGAGGATTTCCACGGCTGTTGACGTTTGAACGCCTACCTCTACGTCCACTTCCTTCTTGCTTTTGCCATCCAGCACCTGGACAAACTGGCGGCCGGAGAAATCGCGCAGGGCCCGGCGAGGGATCAACAGCGTGTTCTCCCGTTTCTGGATCACGACCTCAATGTCTGCAGGCGATCCGATCTCTGCCGTCTCGGGCAGCTGATTCGGCAAGATCAACAAGCTGCGCTGATACAAGTCAGCCAGATCTTCCGGGAGGCCTGACGGCACATTGCGCGGTGTTTGCACCACCCTTCCTTCCCCCTTTGTCTTGTCCTTCAGGGTGATGGTTGCCTTCATGCCGATGTCCACATCCTTGATGGCGTCCCCGTTGGCCGCCGTATACAGGATTAGCAGCTTATGCGGATCACCCACCGTGACCAGCGACTGGTACGGGTCAATTTCGTCCCCTACCTGTTCATTGCTGACAAACATCACGATGCCGTCGATCGGCGAGACCAGCCGGGTCTCTTCCCACGCTTTTTGCAAATGAGCCAGCTCCAGTTCTTTTGCGCGGATGTTTAGTTTGGCCTTTTGGATCTGATACTCCTGCTGCTTCGTGTCCTGTAATTCCTGCAGCTTCAGCTTCGCCTTTTCCAACTCCATGACTGCCAGCTTGGTCCCCATGACCTTGGCGTTCATCTCCGCCTTCTGGACATCCAGTCTGACCGCTTCCACTTCGTACCGGTTGTCCTGCTGAACGGCCATCAGCTCCAGTTTGGCCTTGTCCAACTCGTATTTGGCCACCTTGATTTCGTGCTCCAAATCGCCAGCGTCCAGTTCTGCCAGCACCTGTCCCTTTTTCACGGCATCCCCGCTTTTAACCAAAAAGGACTTGAGCCGCCCTTTCGGATCCTTAAAGTAGAGTTCTTTCTTTTCCGTAGCCGTGAACGTGCTGCTGCCTTTCACGCTTTTTACCAGCGTCGCTCTCTCCACCTTGGCCACCTCGTAGTTGACCACAGCGGGCTCCACAAGCGGCGGTGCAAGCACGGCCTCTTCGTTTGGAAAGAGTGAGCAGCCGGCAAGCAGCACGCCGGTCGCCAACACAGCGGCAATATGCCTCGTTTTAGTTGGTTTCTTCTTCATATCGGCTGATTTCTCCGTCTTCCAGCGCGTATACATCGTCTGCCACCTCCATGATTGCCGGATCGTGTGTCGTCATGACAATCGTCATTCCCTCCTGCCGTACCATGTCCCGAAACATTCGGCTTATGGTCAGGCCCATTCGGCTGTCCAGTTCCGCGGTGGGTTCGTCCGCCAAAACGAGGCTTGGACGATGAGCAATGGCACGGGCGATGGCACACCGCTGCTGTTCGCCTCCCGACATTTCAAACGGCCGGTGGGAAGCCCGTTTTGTCAACCCGACCAGCTCCAGCGATTCCTGAATTCGCTGCTTCCATTGTTCCTTCGGGACGCCGGCCAGCCTGAGGCCGAATTCGACGTTCTCAGCCGCAGACATTAGCGGCAGCAGGCCGAACGATTGAAAAATGAAACCCATATTTCGCCGACGAAGCTCGGTCCTCTGTCCGTCAGACAGACGTCCGATCTCGTTGCCTTCAAAGAAAATCTCGCCCTCTGTCGGCCGATCCAACCCGCCGAGCAGGTTTAACAGCGTCGTTTTACCAGAACCGGAGCGCCCTTTCAGCACCAGCAGACGTCCCCTGGGTATCTGCATCGTCACATCCCGCAAGGCGTGCACAGCAGCATCCCCTTTGCCATAGATCCGCCTCACCCTTTTGGTTTCTGCGATTGGCTGCATGTTTGATCGTTCCCCCGAATCTCAATTCTCTGATAAAAAAACTTTGACTATTTTCTATTATATGAAAATATGGCCTGGCGCTTGGTAAAAAAATCATAAAGGAATATGAAGACAAATAAAAAGAGAGAATCCCGATCACCAGGATTCTCCCGAAATACGGGACATTCGCCTAAGACCAAAAAGACATCGCTCACATATCCTGTATTGCTGCCTAACTAAAAACACAAGGAGGTATTCAGCCATGAGCAGTCTTTTCAAAAGCGGTTGCAATGGGTTCAACGGCTTTACCCTGATTCTTGTATTGTTCATTCTTCTCGTCATCGTCGGATGTGATTGTGACGACTAAGGAAGTTGCTCCTTTCTAAAGGGATCGATCCAAAAGCAAGCCGCAGGAATGGAATCTCCCTGCGGCTTGCTGATTGTTTTATGCTACTTGAGACTTTTTGTTGTCGACCGAGATACTCCCTTTGGTAGCCAGACTTACGACGCTCATGACCACCACGTTGATGATCAGAGCAATAATGCCGACGTTCAAGTCCTGAACGGCTTGCGGCAGGGATGGGAACAGGGTGCCGATGGTGCTCTTGCTGATCGTGATATAGGCTACGGTTGCCACACCGGCAATGATACCGGCGGCCGCTCCCTGCTTCGTCACGAAGTTGCGGTTCCACAGGCTGAAGAACAACGACGGGAACAGCTGGGTCACCAGGCTATAACCCATCAACAGCAGCGTTACGATCGCATCTCCGCCGGTGAAGGTGAAGTAGAGCGAGATCAGGGCGACGACCGGCACGAGGTATTTCGCCAGGTTGGAGATTTGCGCATCCGTCGCGGACGGTACGAACACTTTGTATACATTCTTCGCCAGCAGGGTAGCTGCGGACATGAGAATCATCGAACCGGGAACAATCGCGGTCAGCAAGCCGGCTGCCCCGATTACGCCGACGAACCACGGATCAAACGTCTGTATGGAAAGACGCAGCAAGGAGAGATCGCCCTCCGCTCCTTTCAAACCGGGCACCTGCAGGATTGCTGCAAAGCCGACGAAGAAGACAAACAGCAGCACCAATTGATACAACGGCATGATGATTGCATTTTTCCTGAATACCTTGGCATTTTGGGCAGAATAGACCGACCCGAACGTATGCGGCCACATGTAGAAGCCGAGCGCCGTCAGAAGAACCGTGGAGACAAACCAGGATGGGCTTTGCCCTTTTTCCGGCAAGGCGAGAAATCCCTGTTTTGACGCTTCAATCGCTTCAAACATCGGCTGAATGCCGCCGTAGTAATGGAACGGAAGATACAGCCCCAGGAAGACAACCACAGCGAGAATCATGATGTCTTTCACGACAGCGGTCCAAGCGGATCCGTGAATGCCAGAAATCATCACGTAAACGGTAACGGAGATTACCCCGATCCAGATCGCGACGGTAGAGGAGATGCTGCCGTAAGAAGCCTCCGATACGATGATGCCCAGCCCTTTCAGCTGCAGCACCAGGTAGGGAATCAAGGCAACTACCCCGACAAGCGAAACCAGTACGCCCAGATACGGGCTTTTGTACTTGCTGACAAAAAAGTCGGATTGCGACATCAGCTTGTGCTCTTTGGCGTATTTCCAAACGGCCGGGAGCAGCCAGTAGGACATGATGTAGGCCAGGCAGCCGTAGCCGATGATGTAGAAGGTTGGGCCGCCTTTGCTGTACGCCCAGCCGCTGCCGCCGAGGAAGGTGAACGTGGTGTAAATTTCACCCGCCATGAGCAGGAAAACAAAGATGGTGCCGAAGCCGCGCCCGCCTACGGTCCACTGCTCCAGGTTCATGTCTTTCCCTTTGCGCGCCTGAATCCCAAGGAAGAGCGACAGGGCCAGAAATCCGAAAATGACCAGCAATGCTGCGTTCATTAGAGCTCACTCTCCTTGTTTGCAGGATCAAGCTTGTAGACGATGGCCATGATGGCAGATGTCAGGATGACCCACATCACGATCCAGAAAAGAATAAACGGCATTCCAAACACATACGGAGTTACCTTGTTCACAAACGAAATGCAGCCGAGAATACCGATGAATGGCAAAAGCGCCAGCAGATGGATCAGCTTCACGGTCAAGCCCCCTTTTTTTCTCCTCTGACTTTTTTTACATAACGACCTTTCGTGCGGCGTTTACGAACATTTTGACGCCGACTTCCAACGCGTCCTCGTCAATGGTGAACCGCGCATGGTGATGCGGGTAAACGATTCCCTTTTCCTTGTTGCCCGCACCGATGTAGAAGAAGCAGCCTGGTGCCTTTTGCTGGAACGCGGAGAAATCTTCGCCGCCCATGTTCGGCCTCATGTGATCCACCCATTCTGCCCCCAGTGTCTCCACGACCACCTCTTCCATCAGACGCGTTACTTCCGCATCGTTGATGACAGGGCGATAGCCGAATTCATACTTGAACTCGTAGGTTGCGCCATGAGCCTCGGTAATGCCTTTTACCACGCGCTCCATCAGCTTCGGCGCCTCTTCGCGCAGCTTCGGATCAAAGCTGCGAACCGTTCCCCACATTTTGACGGATCCCGGAATGACATTGTGTGTCGTGCCCCCGATAAACTGGGTGACGGAGACGACCAGGTTGTCGAGCGGGTCGGTATTGCGGGACACGATGTGCTGCAGATTCGTTACGACCTGAGCACCTATGGCGATGCTGTCAATGGTCTGGTGCGGCAGCGCAGCATGCCCCCCTTTGCCGAACACCGTGATCCAGAACGTATCCGGCGCAGCCATCATGGGCCCGGAGACGATGCCAACCTTGCCGTATTCCATGGGAGCCCAAAGGTGCGCCCCGATCACCAGATCTACTCCGTCCATGACCCCTGCCTGCACCATTTCCTCTGCTCCGCCCGGGTAAATCTCTTCCGCGTGCTGGAAGAAAAAGCGCACTTCTCCTTTGATCCGGTCTTTCATCCCGGAGAGAACCTTTGCCGCTCCGAGCAGCATCGAGGTATGTCCGTCATGTCCGCAGGCGTGCATCACACCCGGATTTTTGGAGGCGAAGTCGAAGTCGTTTTCCTCCGTGATCGGCAGTGCGTCCATGTCGGCCCGCATGGCCAGCACCCTGCCCGGTTGTGAACCGATCAAACGCGCCATTACGCTTGTTTTTGTCGGACGGGACACTTCCAGATTGCCGAAGGAGAGGAGTGTCTCGTAAACAAACTGTGCCGTTTTTTCCTCATGAAAGGACAATTCCGGATGCTGATGAAGATGGCGTCTCCAGGCAATCACCTGTTCTCTCACCTGTTCTGCCGCATCGTTCAGTGTTGTTGTTGTCATGGTTGTTTCCTCCTCGTATCAGATTAAAGTTGCACGGCCAACTGCAGGACGGTCTGGTACAGGACATTGGCACTGTCCGCACAATCTTCCTTGGAACTGAACTCGGCCGGGTTGTGGCTGATGCCGTCCTTGGAGCGGGCGAATATCATGCCCACGGGGCAGAGATCGACCAGCTGCATGCAGTCGTGACCCGCACCGCTCGGCAGGGTAAATGGCTCAAAGCCGAGCGCGGCACACGCCTGTTTGGCCGCAGCCTGGATCTCTTCCGAACAAGGCACGGGAGCGATCCGCTGCAGCAGTTCGATACAGAGGCCAACGCCGCGCTCCCGGCAGATCCGTTCCGCCTGTTCGCGGATCGCCTGTTCAACTTCGTCCCGCACCGCTTCGCTCACATCGCGCAGATCGAGCGAAAACTCCACCCGTCCCGGGATGATGTTGATGCCGCCGGGAGATACCTGGATCTGCCCCACCGTTCCCACTGTGGTTCCGGTTTTGGCTGATTCCCGCTCGATTGCCAGCATGATCTGTGCAGCTGCCGCCAACGGGTCTTGCCGCAGGCTCATCGGCGTGGTGCCGGCGTGTCCGGCTTCCCCCTCCAGTACGAATTTCAACCACAGCGGCCCTGCCAGTCCACTTACCACACCGACAGACAGGTTGCGGCTTTCCAGCACCTTGCCCTGCTCGATGTGCAGCTCGACATAGGCTTTTACGCTGCCACGGGGCCGTACCGCACTGCCGATTTCATCGGGATTCAAACCGGCTTGCCGCATGGCTTCGGCGATACTGACGCCTTGTTTGTCCTTGTGCTCCAGCTCGCTTCGCTCCAGTCGTCCGGCAATCCCGCGGCTGCCGATCATGCCGTAACTGAATCGAGCCCCTTCTTCATCCGTAAACGCGATTACCTCAATGGGATGCTCCGTGACGACGCCCTGTTCATTCATCGTCTGCAGCACTTCCACACCGGCCAACACCCCCAGCGGCCCGTCGAAGTTGCCGCCGTTGTAGACGGAATCAATGTGGGAACCGACGAGTACGACCGGCGCATCCGGATTGCGTCCCTCTTTGCGCCCGATCAGGTTGCCAACCGCGTCCTCCCAAACCGTCAATCCTGCCTCCAGCATGAATGACTTGACCAAATCTTTTGCCGCGCGCTCTTCTGCCGTAAAAGAAAGCCGGGTAATGCCTCCAGACTCCTGTTTCCCGATATGGGCAAGCTTCATAAGGCGATCCCACAGTCTCTCCTGGTTGATCACGAACTACGGCACCTCCCTTTTTTCTGCTCAATCGTATTAACGGTTGATTTAAGGTTATGTCCATAATTGTATAATAGTCATGAAATTTTGAAAAGGCGAAATTAAAAAAATAATTGGTGAAAAATGGTAAAAGCCGGACATGTTGTCCGGCTTCTGCTTGTCTTACAATGTAATGCGGTACACTTTTCGCGGACGGCCCCGCGGGTGGGGATTTTCCTCGCCGACCACCTGCGCGATGCCCTTTGATTCCAGTTCCATCAAGATCCGGCGGGCGCTGCGCGGCATGATTTGCATGTACTGGGCCAGCTCGTGGGCGCTGATCTCCGGTTTGCCACGCTTTTTCAGGATAGAGTCCAGCTTGCTCAGCGTCATCACGCTGAGCGACGTCTGCTCGCTGATGTGCTGAAGCTGATCGGAGACGCTGGTGTAGGTGATTTGCTCCTGTCTGCCCAACGGTCCGGCGATGGTTTTATCGTCAAAAAAGGCCATCCAGGTTCCGGTGCCGTACTCCTTGGCGTGCAGCAGCGCGGTACCGGCGTGGATTTCCGCTTCGTACGCCGTCTTCCCGATGCCGATCCCGCACGTCACCATGTCTCCTTTGACCCCGTACAACTCCTCGATCTCGGGAACGGATGTAAAGTTGCGCGTCACGTCCCGCAGTTGCCCGCGTGTGGTAAAAATCACATATCGTCCCGGCCCCGCCATTTTGAGCGAGCCTTGCAGCTGCTTGGCGTAGCGCAGCAGCTTTTCTGTCGTCTTGATCTCCAGGTTGTGAATCTCGTCGGTGGAGAACGTCCCCTTGTCCAATCCTCTAAAGGAGTCAATCTCAATCATTTGCGCCGCGATTTGTGTGTCTTTGAAGTGAAGCATCTCATAGGTGCGCAGCAGCATGCTGATGGCCGAATGTACACCGGTACGAGTCGGCAGCACACGGTAGACGGGTACTCCCAGCCGCTGCAGCTCCAGATGAGCCGTGCGCAGGCAGGTCACGGCCCCTTTTGTTCGGCCGGATCGCCACAGCTGCTCGTGGTAAGCTGCCAGTTCCGACGCGTGGATGGCGCCCTGGTAATATTTGAGATAACCCGGTTTGCTGCTGATCCCTGCCTCTTCCAGAAAACGGTTGAACTCATCCGGGTGAAAGGTGTCGAAGCTGAGTTCGTTGACGTTCAGCTTCTCCTCATGGGAGAGGTACAGCAATGTTCTGTACAAGCTGGCCCCGATGTGCGGCACGTACCCCATCGGCTGCTTGATTTCTCCCCACTCTTTCACCATTGCGTACGGCACCTGGCCGGAAAACAGCCACATGTCCGCCTGGTTGGCGTACGGCTGGAGCAGGTCGAATATTTCTTCTTCCCGCCAATACACGATCGGCAGGCACTCGATCTCGGTAAACTCGTCGACAACGGATTGGATCACTTGCAGCGAATCGTCTGCGCCCAGTACTCCTAGTTTCAGCTTCACTCCTGGTCCCTCTTTCGGTACGGTTCTTTGCCTGATGTATATTAAACATAGCAGATTGGTGGGGGAGGGGGAAAGAGGAGGGGTTTCTCCAATACAACCGGATCGATCGCGAACTAGGCCATATTCCCCGTTTTATTTTTCTGATACGATTCCAGAAGGCGGTCATCCATTTGAGCATGGTTGGGATCGTAACGAAGAGCGATGTTCAGATAGGCAATCCCCTCGGAAAAATTTCTTTGCCGTTCACAATACTCTGCAGCCCAGACGCACAGACCAACGATTCGATCTTTCAATTGCTGACGGACGTCCAGCACCCACTCGCCATCAAAACCGGGAAGAAGATTGTAGGGAATTTCCGCAAAAATCTTTTTGCAAAGAGTCAGCTTGACGCGTTCCACCGGTTCATCGGCCGCCTGATCAAGCGCTGTTTTCAGGTCGACGAGATCGCAGGAAATCCTCCCCTGCAGGCGGATCAGCTCCCGATCCACGAGCAGAAACTGGTGTTGCTCCCAGCTTCTTTGCGTCTTCTGGCACAGCAGGCTTTTTAAATGACTGAGAGCGACCCGGAGATTGTTCCTTGCTTTCTCCATCGGCAGATACGGCCAGAACATTTTGCAAAACTGTTCCCGGCTGGCCGCCTTGTGTATGGCAAGATAGGCGAGCAGTTCCTTGGCGTGCCGCTGGTTCCAGCTTCCGTGCACTTCTTCCCCGTCAATCAGGACGCGAAACGCATGCAGAAGCTCAATACGCAGTTCACTTACCGTGTTCATTCTCTGGTACCCTTGGGAAATCACTTGCTGGATCTGGCTCTGCAGCTCGCTGTTCAGGGTCTCTGACCAATCATTTGCCGCCAAACCGGGAACCGGTTTCTGTTCCACCTGACGGAAAAACTGTTCGATCCATTCCGCAGCGAGCTGCGGCTGATCCAACTGGATCGTGTTTGAAGCGGAGGGAACCACCAAAAACTGTGATCGCGGCAGAAAACTTGCCCCTAAGATCAGTACATTAGGCGGATATGTCGCGTCGTATTGTCCTGCCAACAGCAGCACGGGCGTCTGGATAAACGAGATGATCTGGGAGTTGAGAAAACTGGACGCCAGGTCGAGAAAGGAAAAATAGGTGTCTGGTGACACTTTTTGATAGGCTTGCAACAAAAGTTCCCTTTTCCACGTTTCAGGCGGATAGCAGATCTTTTGCACAAGATCGTTGGCCAGAGACCAAAAAGAGTTCTCGTTTGCCAAGTACCGTCTTGCCGAGATGTGCTTCTGCATGAGTCCCTTCGGGTAGTAACAGACCGTTCCGATTAACACTGTACTTTGCACCATGGACGGGTAACGCAGGGCCAATTGAAGACAGAGATTCCCCCCGAGCCCATGTCCGATCATATGCAGTTTCTTGATGTTCATATCGGTAACAAGCTGGTACACATCCTGACAGAGCAGTTCCCAGCTGAGTTCCCTCGTGCCGTTCCCGCTTTTTCCATGACCGCGCAGGTCGTACAGGATGATTCGATAGCGTGATTGAAAATACGGAACGATTCGTTCCCATGTTGTAAGATCAAGCCCCAATCCATGAATGAACAGAATCGTTTCAGTGGTGTCTTCCGCTGGCGAGAAAACGGTGTAATGAATGTCAGCTGAGTCGCTCGTCATGATAAACACCTGTATTTCCTCCTTGTGTCTGTGCTGGCGAGAGCGTTGCCTTACCTGGCAGGGTTCGGGTTCCCGTTTGCAGGTAAATACGACTATTTTTAAATAGGTATTTACGACTACTTATTATCATACCATTATACTTATGGGAATAGGAGAATATTAGAAGGGGAAGGATTGGCTGAAGAGAATCAGGAAGGATTCACTCAGTTGACTTCTTTGCTGTTTGGAAGTAAGATATTTGCAAACAAAATGGTAATGGCATGTTGCAATGAGGAAGAAGAGTAGACATCACAGGAGACCTCAGAGAGCTGATGGGTGGTGCGAATCAGCGTTGAATGGATGTTGAATGGGCTTCCGAGCACCAAACCGAACCCGCTTGAAATGGGGTTCGAAAAGCACCCTACGGGCACCTGGATCTGGCTGCGCTAAGTAGCTGATCGACGTAGTATCGCCAGTAGGATGGAGGACAAACAGGGCGGAGGCCGGCTAAAAACGCCCCATCCATGTTTCCCGGACTTTTCGAACTTCCTTAGGCAGTAGGCTTTGGCGTTGGTCCGTACGTTACAAGGGACACCGTATCAACAGGTACGGGCTAAAGTGATTTCAACTTGGTTGAAATAAACAGGGTGGCACCACGGTTCATTCGTCCCTAAACAGGACGAGTGGACCGTTTTCTTTTTGCCCTCTGAAAAAAAGTGAAAGGAGTACACCATCCCATGAAAACGATCTTTTCCGGCATTCAACCCAGCGGGATCATTACGCTGGGAAACTACCTGGGGGCGATGAAGCACTTTGTCCCCCTGCAGGACGAGTATAACTGCTACTACTGCATCGTCGACCAGCACGCAATCACTGTACCGCAAGATCCGGCCACTCTGCGCGAAAACGTGCGCCGTCTGGCTGCCCTTTACCTGGCAGTGGGACTGGATCCGGAAAAAGTGACGCTGTTTATCCAATCAGAGGTGCCTGCCCACGCCAAACTGGGCTGGATCATGCTCTGCACGGCATATGTCGGCGAGCTGGAACGAATGACGCAGTACAAGGACAAATCAAAGGATCGCGGCGAATCGATCCCGGCTGGTCTTCTTGCTTATCCGCCCCTGATGGCCGCCGATATCCTGCTGTACGGAACCGACTACGTTCCTGTTGGGGAAGATCAGAAGCAGCATATCGAACTGACCCGCGACCTGGCGGAGCGCTTTAACAACCGTTACGGCGAAATCTTCACGATTCCGGAAATTCGTGTCGCTGAAGTAGGAGCCCGCATCATGTCCCTGCAGGACGGCACAAAGAAAATGAGCAAGTCTGACCCGAACCAGGGATCGTACATCTCCATGCTGGACGACGCGGATACGGTTGCAAAGAAAATCAAGCGTGCACAGACAGACTCCGACAACGCCGTTCGTTTCGACAGAGAGAAAAAGCCGGCCATCTCCAATCTGATGACCATTTACTCCCTCTGCTCCGGCAAATCCCTGGAGGAGATCGAAGAAATGTATGCCGGCAAAGGCTACGGAGTGTTTAAGTCGGAACTGGCCGAAGTGGTGATCGAGACGCTGAAGCCGATACAGGAGCGCTACAACGACCTGTTCCAGTCGCAGAAGCTGGACGACATCCTGACGGCTGGAGCGGAAAAAGCGAACCGAGCTGCCAATGCGATGCTGCACAAAGTGGAATCGGCGATGGGCATGACCCGCCTGTAATGCAAAAAGTACCGGGATTCCGGTACTTTTTTGTTAGCCAAGATGCTTGTGCAAAATTACTTGCCCAAAAACGACTTCAGCATCCAAACGTGCTTCTCTAGACTGGAATGGATCGCCAACAGCATATCCCCTGTCGTTTCATCATCAACCTCACCGGCAAAGGCCATTCCCTCCTTCAATTCGGCGATCATCGTACGGAAGTCGTCCACGATGGACTGGACCATTTGTTCGGCTGTCTCCGATCCTGTCGCCTCTTTAACCGATGCCTGTTCGAGACATCCTCTCATTGTCGCTACCGGCTTTCCGTCCAAGGCAAGCAAGCGCTCCGCCAATTCGTCGATATGCAGTGCGGCCTCGGTGTACAGCTCCTCAAACTTGGTATGCAGTGTGAAGAACTGCTGCCCTTTGACAAACCAGTGGTAGTTGTGCAGTTTGATGTACAGCACACTCCAGTTGGCGATTTGCTTGTTGACAATTTCCTTCAATTGGTCACTCACGGTATCATCTCCATTTCGTTTTACCAGTATTTTACACAAACACTTGGGCTTGTACAAGAAAGCGAGGGACTGCCAGCATGAACTGACTGGCAGCCCCGTCCTTACCCTTTGTTTTTGGCATAAAGCCAGTTGTACAGGTGGGCGTGCTTCAATTCGTCGGTCATGATTTCAAAGACCGTATCACGATATTGCTGCGGAAGGTACTTGTAAATGGTTCTGTATTTCTCAAAGGCTTTCAGTTCGCCCAGCAGGGCGCGTTCAATTCCCTCCAGGTAGCTGGATGGACGTTCAAACTGCTCTCCCTCTTCCATCACCGGGGGACGTTGACCGGTCAACTGCTGGTACAACTGACGGAACAGCCGGCGGTGCTTGCGTTCATCATCGCGAATTCCGGTGATCACTTGTTTTTCCTGTTCAGTGGGAGCAACGCTGATCAAATAGTCGTAGAAGAGCTCGTCTTCTCGCTCACCGGCGATCCCTTCCAGAATCAGTTTCACTGCCGCGTAATAACGTTCGTCGTATCTACCCATGGAAACAGGTTGCAACGGAACGTATGGCAGGAAATACGGAAAGCTCATCCCTTTCGACTCCTTTGCCTATGGATTTACCTTAATCAGGATATTCATCCGATAGGCGAAAAGCAGTCGGTTATTCGCCCATTTTCTGCCACTTGGGCGCGATCCAACGCCCGGTACCCCCTATTGTTCCCATTATTCCGAAAAGCAGTCGTCACTGCTGGTGATTTGATGACAGGGACAAAATGAACCTGCCCTTGCTGTCTTACACGGAGCCGGTTTCTTTTTTTCTCTTCACGAACCATTTACCATTTTGATAACGCAACACATGTAACTCAAAAAAACGGCGGATGTCTGCTTCTGTTTCCCCGAATTGAACCGGCCAAAAGCGATCGAAAAGAATTTCAAAACGTCCAAACATTCTGCCTCCGGTTGTAATCGATTCTTGCTTTGGAGTGACATTGCGAAGAATTCCCAAAGTAACGAGTCTGCTTAAATACTCATAAATAACCTCATGTATGGTTAATACTTCAGAAAAATCCATCGGTTGCATTCTTTTTGCCTTGAGTAAGTACCAATTTACATATCTGTTTACAATGTTCATAAAGGGACGGTCAGGAAAGCGATTATCCTTTGTTATCAGGTATTTTATAAAAATTGTCGGTTTGATTTGACCCATACTGAACTTCGCTTTTCGTGCATAAGCATTTAGGATTTCTGTACTAAACAAATGGCTTTGCCACAACCGATGGTCAAGTAAAAAAGCGTGATCCCCTGTAATTGATTGGTTAAACAGAGGTGAATCCAAGTATTTTTCTTCTCCTAATCGTGATACTACAAAGTGCTTAATAGGATGTTTGTCGAATTCCTGTTGGCGTCTTTTGAGAAGTTTTAGATATGTGGATGGAGATGTAAAGTTTTTCATGTCGTTGATGATATGACCTGTCGCAACAGAAATGATTTCAATTGCTTTATCATCCTGATTGGCTAATGTCTTCGTTGAGTGTAAAGTAATACTTTCTCCAAGCAGCAATTCGCCTTCTGATGACGTTGTAACTTTCACCAGCGGCGTACTTTTTGCCCATTCACATGTGAAAATCGTTTTGTATGGCTGTTTTATCTTAACCCCATTAAAGGAGAGAAGGGATTTGCTGGTAAGGTCCAAGAAGTATAGCCTCCCCTGTTGAGCGCGGGAAATTTCATACATCCATGTACGTAATGTAAACCTTGCAGGGATTATAGCTTGAAATACCGATTTTCCAACAATCCATATTTGGTGTATGTTTTCATTTCGATATCCTTCCATTCTGCTTTGCAAGACCTCTATCGGTATGGCTGAGCACTGAATCTCGAAACAAATTCTGGTGCCATCAGGGAAAACAGTCATGACGTCAGAACGTTGATTTAACTCTTTAATATGGTATTCGGTGTAGGTTTGATTTTGTGGAAGTGCCTGTTCCAACCACTGTTTGATGATCTTTTTCCCTTCAACATGTTCTTCCGTTTCAGGTTCGTGGTATTCGTAAGCACACTTTACTACATGTGCGAAATGAGGGGATATTTGCTTTCCATGACGGTATTTAACGGGCCGAAGACACTCTGCACAGCGAAGACTTTTACTTGACCACCGGCGTAACAATGGTTCCGGGTAAGTACCCAGCTCAATAAAGTGACCATCCTCATGCAAACAGGTCTTCATTCTTCAAATTCCCTCCACCCTGTCAATTCTTACTTATACTAACAGTAGCAATCGGGACAAAAAAAAGCCGTCCCGTGCGTGCAAGCACAAGGACGGCTCTGCATTTCCTTCGTTTATGCCAACTCCGGCAGTACCATGTTCAGAAGAAACAGTCCGGAAATAATGTACAGCAGGGCGGGTACTTCCTTTCTTCGGCCCAGCGCCACCTTCAAGAGCGGGTAGACGATGAATCCAAAGGCGATTCCGTCGACAATGCTGTATGAGAGCGGGATGAGGGCAATGATGAGAAAGGCGGGGAACCCCTCGGAAAAATCGCGCAGGTTGATGCTCTGCACGTTTTGCAGCATCAGGCCTCCAATGACAATCAGCACGGGCGCAATGGCGCTGTCGGGAATCAGTTTCACCACGGGCAAAAAGCTGAGCGACAACAGCATCAGCACCCCTGTTGTCAGGCTGGTTAGTCCCGTTCGGCCGCCCGCCGCGATACCGGCGGCACTTTCCACAGCGGACACGGTCGGGCTGGTTCCCAACAGTCCGGCCGCCGTTGCGGACAGGGCATTGGCCTGCAAAGCCCGGCGGAATTTGTCCGGCCGCTTCAGCATGGCAGTGTGCCCGTGAATCAACCCGATGTTTTCGAACACAATGACCATCGTCAGGGAAAAGACCGCAAACCAGAACGGCAGGGACAGCATGCGTTCAAACGACATGCTGCCCAGTACCGCAAGATAGCTGTCAAACGAAAGCGGCGACACTGCCGCTTCCCCTTGCTCCGTCAGTCCAAGGATGAAGGCCAGCACCGTCCCGGACGCGATACTGATCAGGAAGCTTCCCGGTACGTTGCGGATAAACAGCACCAGCGTCAGCAAAAGCGTCGCGATGGTCACGATTACCTTGGGACTGGCCAAATCGCCCAATGCCACGAATGTGGACGGATTGGTGACGATCAGACCGCCTTTTTGCAGACCGATAAAGGTCAGGAACAAACCGATCCCCACCGTGATCGCTTCCTTCAGCGACGCAGGAATGGCCTCCGACAGCAGCGCGCCCGCGCGGGTAAATGCGACGAAGGAAAACGCCAGTCCGGAGACGAAAACGGCAGCCAACGCCTCCTGCCATCCAAGACCCATCGATTGCACCAGGGTATAGGTAAACAACGCGTTGATCCCCATACCAGGAACAAGGATGATCGGGGTGTTTGCCCAAAAGCCCATCATTAGCGCGCCGACGAAGCTTGTCAGCACTGTCGCCAGAATGCCCGCTTCCAACGGGATCCCCGCATCTTCCAAAATCGAGGCGTTCACCGCCACGATGTAGACGATCGTCACAAAGCCGATAAAGCCGGCTGTCAGTTCTTTTTGAATCGTTGTATGATGTGTGCGCATGTCAAACATCTTTTGCAAAATCGCACGCACGTCCATTCCCTTCTTTCCAAGTCAAAAGTGACTTCTGAGATGTTGATTCCAGGGAATTATGCTATCATACTCACAACGATATGAAAAATATTAATGAAATCTGAAATTGATATCTTTTTCATATGGAAAAAGGAGACTGACTGACTTATGGACATTCGCCAACTACGCTATTTTATTGCGATCGCCGAGGAAGGTCAGATCACGGGAGCGGCCAAACGGCTACAGATGGCGCAGCCGCCTCTCAGCCAACAGCTCAAGCAAATGGAAGAGGAACTGGGCGTCGTGCTTATGGAGCGGGTGGGAAAGAGGATGGAACTGACCGAGGCGGGAGCCGCCCTCTACAGGCAAGCTCTCAATATCGTCCAGCAGCTGGACGAAGCGATTGCGGAAGTGAAAGAAACCGGAGAAGGGGTTCGCGGGTCGCTCTCCATCGGCGTCAGTGCGCTGTCAGCATACCATCTGCCGGAAAAACTTCGCCGGTTTCAGGAGAAGCATCCGTTGATCACCTACAAGGTCTGGAAAGGAGATTCGCAACAGCTAAGTCAGCTTCTGGAGCAGCGTACCATTGAAGTGGCGATCGTGCGACTGCCCCATTCGCTTCCCGACTACGCCTCCATCCATCTGGAAGAAGAGCCGTTCGTCATGATCGTTCCTCCCCACTCCCCGCTTTCCTCGAAAGAACGGATTCATATGCGGGAGATTGCCGATCACCCGCTGGTTCTGCCCAGTACGCCCGGGTTGGGGATTTACGAGCTGCTCATCAAGGAGTTTTCCCGTCTCGGCGTGACGCCGCAGGTCGTTTGCCAGTGCCCTGACATCTCGCTGATCGTCAATTTGGTAGCGGCAGGTATCGGCGCCTCCATCGTCCCGCGGTCGGCCTGGAAAACCCACTCCGGCTATGAGATATCCTCCGTGGAGATCACCGGCACATCCATCTCTTCCTCTTCCGCCGTGATTTGGAAAGCGGAACGCCATCTGTCCAAAGCGGCCCGCCGGTTTATTGAGACGTTTTCGCCGTAAACACTCGGTTGCCGTTCACTTTTCCTTGTCCGGCTTGGGGATAAACTGAAAAATTTCATAAGACTCCAGACTGGCAATCAGCTTCGTCAACCATTGATAGTACGCGAGCGCGTTGTGCAGTTTCTCTTTGTCGCTCAGTGCCAGTTCCTTCACGCGCTGCTCCACCGATTCATCCTGAATCAGTCCATCCAGCTCGCTCAACGACTTTTGGATCATTTCTACATTGGTTTGAACTGCTTTTCGCCAGCGTATCGCAAAAAAGTCAATAAACGTCTGGTACCAGTCTTCCTCAGCCCGGTACAAATCTTTACGGACTCCCTTCACCCACACCTTGTCGACCATTTTCAGATCGGTCAAGACTCTGACCCCGGCGCTCATGCTGGTTTTGCTCATCCCCAGGGCTTCCCCCAGCGCTTCCAGCGTCATGGGCTCCTCCTCAAAATACATCGTCCCGTACATGCGCCCGATGGAATGGGTAACGCCATACAAGTCAATATTGTTAGCAATGGATTCAATCACCCGTTGCCTTGCTTTTTGCAGTCGTTCCATGCCGTTCATTCGTCACTTCTCCTGTCAGGGTGGTATTAATCAGTCTATTTTAGTATAATACATGATAAGTTTATACGGAAAAAACTTTACAAACAGTATGAACTTGTTTGTTTCATCATTTTTCCATGGGGAGGGGTTTGATGAGGTTTCTGTTATCACTGGCATTCGTCATTCTTTTTGTACTGTGGGGAGTTCTGTTTCCCGAGCATCTTTCCACGACCGCATCTGCTGTGCTGACGTTTACGACCACCAAGTTCGGCTGGTTTTATCTGCTTGTAGCTTTCGGCTTCTTATTGTTCTGCCTTTATCTGGCGTTTAGCAAATACGGACAAATTCGCCTCGGAGACGACGATGATGAACCGGAGTATTCCACCTTTACCTGGTTTGCCATGCTGTTTAGTGCGGGGATGGGAATCGGGCTGGTATTCTGGGGAGTGGCTGAACCGATCTCTCACTACTTCGCTCCGCCCCAAGGAGTGGAAGCCCAGACACCCGAGGCCGCCCGAATGGCCATGCGCTATTCCTTCTTCCACTGGGGTCTGCATCCCTGGGGCATTTACGCAGCCATCGCACTGGCTTTGGCCTATTTCAAGTTTCGCAAGGGTGCAAAGGGACTGATCTCGTCCACGTTTTATCCGCTTTTGGGGGAGCGGGTAAATGGACCGATCGGAAAAGCAATCGACATCCTGGCAATCATCGCTACCGTCTTCGGCGTTGCGACTTCTCTCGGTTTGGGAACGCTCCAGATCAACGGAGGATTGGCCCATTTGTTCCAGCTGCCGAGCTCGGTTACCGTACAGGTGTGCATCATCGCCATCGTCACCATTCTGTACATCCTGTCAGCCACAACCGGACTGGATCGCGGCATCAAGATCCTCAGCAATACCAATCTGTTTCTCGCCTTGGGAATTCTGCTGTTCGTGCTGCTGCTGGGTCCGACTGCCTTTATTTTTGACACGTTTACAACGACATTGGGCGGCTACTTGCAAAATATCATCCAAATGAGCATGCGGCTGTCGCCTTTTTCCGGCAGCAATTGGATCGCCAACTGGACCCTCTTTTACTGGGCCTGGTGGATAGCCTGGGCGCCCTTTGTCGGCATGTTTATCGCCCGCGTATCGAAAGGACGCACGATCAAGGAATTTATCTTCGGTGTTCTGCTCGTCCCCAGCTTGCTCAGTTTCGTCTGGTTCTCCGTCTTTGGGGGAACCGCACTGCACATGGAGATTTTCCAGCAGGTACCGATCGGGCAGGCAGTGGACAAGGATGTGGCTTCCGCGCTGTTCATCACACTGGAACAGCTGCCGATCGGTACCATACTGGCCGTCGTCTCCACCGTTCTGATCATTACCTTCTTTATTACCTCCGCCGACTCGGCAACGTTTGTTCTGGGCATGCTTTCGTCCAATGGCGACCTGGATCCGACCACCAAGGTGAAAATCACCTGGGGCATCCTGCAGTCGTCCATCGCAGTCGTCCTGTTGCTCAGCGGAGGGCTGCAGGGACTGCAGACTGCTTCCATCGTCGCGGCTTTTCCGTTCGCCTTCATCATGGTCTTGATGTGTGTCTCCCTGCTGCGGGCATTGGATGAAGAGATGCGGACAATGCGAAAAAAATCCCGGGAACAGCAGAAAAAACTGGAAAAGCTGCTCGGGCAGCAGTAAAACGAAAATACAAAAACCAGCCACACCTGCGAGGTCGGCTGGTTCTTTTTCATACCTTTTTCAGTTTATCCATATATTACTCCGCCGCCGTTGACTCCAACCGCTTTAATGGATAGCGTGCAGATGCTACTTCTCATACCACCGAGTCTATTGGAGACTTACATCATTAAGCATGAGATTACCAGACGGATGGATCCAGAAATCCTTTACATTCTTCCCCGTTACGGCCAGGTTCTCGAAGTAGCGGATCATTACCATTGGAGCATCTCTCATTTCGATTTCTTGTGCCTTTTCATAAATGGCTTTACGTTTCGTTTCATCGGCTTCCCGACGTCCTGCATCAATCAGTTTGTCCACTTCGGGATTGCTGTAGAAGAAGCGATTTCCTACGCTGCCATGAGCTTCGGTGTGATAGTTGAAGTATTGGTTATAGTCTGCGTCACCTGTTGCGTTAGACCAACCGAGGATGAACATATCATGCTCCCCTTTGCCAGTTGCCTCTAGGTAGGTTCCCCATTCAACAACTTTAATCTCTAAGTCAATGCCAATCCCCTTTAATTGAGATTGAACAACTTCGGCAAGATTCATCCGTTCTTTCTTGTCATTCGTCCAGATCGTCGTTTTAAAACCATTGGGATAGCCTGCTTCCGCTAAAAGTGCTTTTGCTTTGTTAATGTCATATTCGTATCCCTTGATGTTTTCACTATATCCCCATACACCTGACCCCATCGGCCCGGCTGCTTTTTTCCCGACATTATTAAATACTCCTTTGATAATGGCATCAGTATCGATCGCGTAGGAGATCGCTTGACGAACTCGTACATCATCAAACGGTTTCTTTTTTAGATTAAAACCGATATAGTCCGTTCCCCAGGCGTCACTTCGATATAGGCTCATAGTCGAAGAGGCATGAATACGTTCCATTTCGGTGACAGGAATAGGTTCAGCAATCTGAGCTTCGCCTGTTTCAACCATTGCGATTCGGGTTGTATCCTCAGGAATAATCTTGAACACAACCTTGTCTACTTTTGCCTTATTACCCCAATAATTGTCATTTTTGGTCAACGTAATTTCTTGACCGGGAACCCATGATTCAAATTTGAATGGACCTGTTCCTACCGGATTTTGTCCCAATTTTTCACCAAGTTCATCAATGGCTTTCGGACTAATGATTCCGCCTGCATAATGAGCCAAAGTAGGAAGCAGGGGAACGTATGGATATTTTGTTTTAAACTGTACCGTATAGTCATCAATCACTTTCACTTCTTCGACCATCTCGAACAAATTGGCACGAGGAGAGCCAGTCTTTTTATCCAGCAGGCGGGCAATTGTCTTTTTTACAGCCTCTGCAGTGAACGGGGTTCCATCATGAAAGGTAACTCCCTGACGAAGTTTAAATTCCCAGGTAAGGTCGTCAAGTTTTTTCCACTCTGTAGCTAATTCCGGTTTTATTTCCATCTTTTCATCTTGTTTGACGAGATTCTCGTAAATCTTACTTTGATAGACACTTGCGGAAGGAATATCGGCACCCAAATGGGGATCAAGCTTTGTTGCATCCGACAATCGGGCGATGACCAAAGTACCTCCTTCTATAGGAGCAGTAGCGGTAGAATTAGACTGCTGCGAGCCTGGCTTCGTCTCCTGAGGAGTAGATGAACAACCGGTTAAGGCTGTTGTAAAGACACATGATAGAGATAAAATGATTCCCAAAACTCGACTTTTTTTCATCACAGTTTCCCCCTTTTTGTTTTGATATATCGTGTATAATTGGATTATAAATAACATTCTGAAAATTTCATTTGCATTATCTTTACTTATTTTTTCAATATTTTTTCTTTTTTCACAAAGTACCTGGCGTACCTACAGCTAGTTACATTCCAGTCCGGAACCATTGAGAACTTCGAACCAGGCAAATAGTTTTTATGACATCGGATGAGCACCTCAGCCCCACCTACGCGACACTCGCCGAACGAGCTTCATGGGTGGCGTTTTTCAACGCTTCGGAGTCAGCGGCTCCCGCGAAGGCGAAAACGAAGCTGGAAAGCGAGTTCATACATGATTCTTCAACGCCGATTGATACACGTTGTGCGTTCCCGTAACGTTTAATTGCCAAAAGTCATCCGGCTTATAATGAGCTAAGTGAATGCCAGGTAGAGCTGCTGCGTGAACGACAACATCAATTTTCCTTGTAGCCGCCAACATCACCTCAGGATCGCGGATGTCCCCAAGTATAAATTCATAAGGTGTATCAATGTTTCATTTCAAGGAAACGTATGGCTTCTCTAAAAACATGATTATTCTACACGCTTCGATTCAATCACGAAATGGATTTGGTCGCGCAGTCAAGCTGAACCTAGCAGCCGCTTCAGGCTCTTTTTATCCCAAGGTAAAGAACCGTCTGTAACAGCGAAGCGGCAAACGCAACAAAGATACTGTTCAGCATGCCGATTGAAGGAATACTCAAAAAAGCGATAACCATGGCGATGCATCCGCTTAGAGGAATCAAGTTGCCCACCTTACGCCGGCTCATCACCATGATGATCATCGGCAGCAGGAACGAGGAATAGAGAATTCCAAAACAAACAAATAAGGTAAAAGGCGACGGGTTGAATATCGCAGTTATCATAAACCCAATCAGTCCGATTCCCACAGCGCATCCGTAAGCGGCTTGCAGCAGCTGGTTCTCGTTCATCTGCGGATTCGCCTGCTGAAGTACGTTACGCACCAAAAGACTTACCAGCGAATGAAGCTCCGCTCCGAACGAAGCGGTGTACGCACTGACCAGACTCATCAAAAACAACAGCAGCAGGAGCGGTGAGTTGATTTGGTCAATCAGTTCAAACAGCAACGAGTAGACGTTGTGAAAGCTGCCCGAAAAAATGGCGATCATTACGATAGCAGACAGAGCCAGCGGAAGGGTAGACCAAATCAGACCGGAGAGGACAAGGGTGGAAACGATTTTTTTGTCTTCCAGCGCGAAAAGACGCTGCCACGTGGTTCGATCTGTGATTACGTGTCCGATCCCGATAAAAACCCCGGCGGTGAGAAACGTCCAGCTGTCTGGGTTGTTGACTACCAGCAGATAAGGATGATAGAGACGCATACCATCGTAAATGGGAGTGATCCCTTCCCGAACGAAAAAGTAGACCGACAGCAAAATTAGAGCTGCAAACACGGAGATTACCTGAAACAGGGCGACACTGTTCAGTAACGGTGCTCCTCCCAGACCAGCGTACAAAACACAGACCGCAAAAAACAGAAACAATCCAATCCAAACTGGCATATCCGTTAACTGCTCGAACAGCATGCCCGCCGCTACACCCTGCAGGAAGAAACTGTTTAGGATGGTCAACGTCATAATGCCCACCATCAGCTTATAGCCAAACGGTTGAAGTTTGTAATGCAGATAATCGCCAATCGTTTGCGCGTCAATCAATTCTGTGCGTATGCGCTTGGCCAGAAAAGCAAAGATTACAAATGCCATACCGGTAATGAAACTGTACCCGACTGCACCGAGAATCCCATACTTAACCAGTATCTGCGGTGATGTCATCAGCATATTGCCGGTAAGCCAGCGCGCGAGAATCGTCACGATGCCCATCCCGATTCCCAGTTTTACCGATCCCGAAAGATAATGACGGAGACTACTAAACAGCACGTTGCTTCTCCCTCTCACGGAATTCTTTCGGAGTAGCACCGACCATTTTACGGAAAATCGTACTGAAGTAATGCTGGCTGTTGAATCCTGTACGTTCAGCCACCTGCGAAATGCTCCAGTCCTGATTGTTGATGATCAGCTTTTTCGCCATCTCAATTCGGTAATTCATCAAATATTCCGAGAAGGCAATCCCTACCTCCTCATGAAACCGTCGGCTCAAATAGGATGGGTTGACGTGAATGTCGGAAGCAATATCAGCCAGATTGATTTTTTCGTGATACTTTTCCTTAATCAGGTTGATGGCGTCGTGAATAATCCGGGAATACCCCGTCGATGATCCCTTTGCCTGATACCGGTTTAGGAGAACAACCAGTTCGCTCTGAATGATCGGCTTGGTAATATATTCGATCACCCCAAGTTTAATCGACTGTTTTGCGTAGTGGAACTCCTGGAATGCTGTAACGATGACGATATCCAGTTCGCCTCCGTTCGCCTTCATATCGGCAGCCAATTCAAGACCCGATTTTCCAGGCAGGTGAATATCAAGAAAGGCCAGCTGAAGCTTTACGTTGTGGTAAATCGCCATCGCTTGGCTGCTGTCTTGCGCCTTATAAATGTTCCACGCAGGGAAGACCTGTTTAATCAGATACTCCAACTGCTCCAGCTCCAACGGCTCGTCGTCTACCAGCAACACATTCATCGTCTGTCCCCCTCCCCTATGAATACATCAGCGGCCAGTGAACCTCAACGATTGTTCCCCCCAGCTCACTTATCCCAATCTGCAGACCGGCTCTCCGCTCAAAAAGCAGATGCAAACGACGGCGGATGTTGTCCAATCCATGGCCATCTTCTGCTCCAGTCTGTCCCATGGAGAAATGAACCGGCAACCCGTTATCAACCACCTGCAGTACAGCGTGTTCTGCTTTTACGAACAGCCTGATGTTCAGGATGGCTTCTCCCATCTTTTTCTCCAATCCGTGCTTAAACGAGTTTTCTACCAGCGTTTGCAGCATAAAAGGAAGGATAAGAGCGCTGCTCATCTGTCTCTCACATTCAATAGAAACGGTCAGACGGGAACCGAAACGCAGTTTCTGGATCTCAAGATAGTGGTGGGTGTACTCAAGTTCGTCGGTCAACGAAACCAACTGACCGATGGTCTTGTATTTGTACTTCAACACCGCTGAGAGATGTTCCAGTGCCTTAACCAGTTCCTCCGTCCGCTTCAGACGGGCCAAACTGAGGATCACGTTTAAGGTATTGAATAAAAAGTGAGGCTGAATCCGCTGGTTTAGCTGGATAAACAAACTCTGTTGCAGCTCTTTTTCCAGTTGAATCTTTGTTGCTTTATTCTCCAAAAGATCAATTCTCTTTTCAAACACAAACATGAACAGTAGAGCGATCACTCCTATAATCGGAGCCAGGATGAAGAACATAATGACAACGGTAAATCCTTCCATACCTATCATGGCGTTCCTCGATATACATTCATCATTTTACAAAAAGCTTAGCACAGGAGGGGGAACGTAAACAGACCCAGAAAAGCACCTATTCTGTTATTTACACAAAATGACACGCAGCCTGATGAGTTGCATCCACTGCCTGAAGCTCTGGCTCTCGTTCCTTGCATATGTCCGCCGCAAACGGACAGCGCGTGTGAAACCGACATCCTGTGGGCGGGTTTATTGGAGACGGCACATCGCCTTTCAGTAAAATCCGTTCGCGCTTTTCCTTCCTTTCCGGCAGCGGAATCGCAGACAGCAGTGCCTTTGTATAAGGATGCTGCGGATTGTCAAACAAGGACTTCTTGTCGGCAATTTCAACGATCTTGCCCAGATACATCACAATTACCCGATCTGAAATATGACGAACAACGCCAAGATCGTGGGAGATAAACAAGTACGTGAGCTTGAATTTGCGTTGGAGTTCCTTTAACAAGTTCAGCACCTGGGCTTGAATGGAGACATCCAAAGCAGAGACAGCCTCGTCGCAGATGATCAGCTTGGGTTCCACTGCGAGCGCACGCGCAATTCCGATACGTTGCCGCTGGCCGCCGCTGAACTCGTGCGGATAACGATCCATGCTGTCGGCACGCAAGCCAACGTTCTCCAACAGTTCAATGATTCGTTCCCGGTACTTTTGTTTCGGCACCACCTTTTGAATGGAGAGTGCTTCGCGCAAAATTTCTCCTACGGTTTGACGGGGATTAAGCGATGCAAAAGGGTCTTGAAAAATCACTTGCAGGTCTTTGCGCATTTTACGCATTTCGTTGGGACCAAGAGACAACAAATCCTTTCCCTGAAATCGGATTTGTCCGTCGGTTGGCTCGTCAAGCCGCAGGATCGCCCGACCTGTCGTCGATTTGCCGCAGCCCGATTCACCTACGATGCTTACTGTTTCCCCTTCATAGATGGTGAAGCTGACGTCATCTACGGCCTTCACCTGGTTAACAACACGCCCGAAAATTCCGCCTTTAATGGGAAAATGCTGCTTCAATCCTGTTACTTCCAACAGAACATTTTTCTGTTTCGATTCGTTAGCTTGCGTTTTCACCCGATGTCACCTCCCTTTGATCCGCAGCTTTTTGATTGCCCCCCAGGCAAGACTCCATTCCACCCTGGCGTGTATGCGAAGCACCGTACCAGAGCACCGTCGGGGGTTTGCGTCAGTTCCGGAATCGCCTGGTTGCACATCTCCGTGGCGTAGGGACAGCGCGGTGCAAACCGGCAACCCGGCGGCAAGTCATACGGGCTGGGCACACTGCCCCGAATCGCTTCCAGCTCCTCCTGGTCCTGGTCAAAGCGCGGCAGAGAGTTTAGCAAACCGATCGTGTACGGATGCTTAGGATCCTCAAACAGGAGATCACAGTCCGTGTATTCTACGATTTTGCCCGCATACATGACCGCTACACGATCACACGTCTCGGCTACAACTCCAAGATCATGCGTAATCATGATGATTGCCATGCCAAGCTGCTTCTGCAATCCTTTCATCAACTCAAGAATTTGCGCTTGAATCGTCACGTCAAGGGCAGTGGTCGGCTCGTCGGCAATCAACAGCTCAGGGTGACAGGCGAGCGCCATGGCGATCATCACGCGCTGCCGCATGCCTCCGCTCAATTCATGCGGTTCCTGGGTGGCCCTTTTTTCCGGAGAGGGGATGCCAACCAGCCGCAGCATTTCCACAGCTTTTTCCCATGCCTGCTTGCGGTTCGCTCCTTGATGCAGACGAAAGGCTTCGGCAATTTGCTCCCCGACGGAATATACCGGATTTAAAGAGGTCATGGGTTCTTGGAAAATCATGGAAATTTCGTTTCCTCTGATCTTGCGCATCTCTTCTTCCGATTTTTTCAGCAGATCCTGGCCTTTAAAGATAATCTCGCCGCCTACAATTTTACCAGGCGGATTGGCAATCAGTCGAAGAATGGACAAGGAGGTTATGCTTTTTCCGCACCCCGACTCTCCAACGATTCCCAATGTCTCCCCTTTATGAACTGTAAAGTCGATGCCGTCAACCGCCTTTACCACACCCTCATCGGTGAAGAAGTGGGTTTGCAGCTGCCGCACCTCGAGAACCTTTTCTTTTGTCTGTCCCACGTATTTTCACCTTCCCTAATTTAATTCGATGCGTTTGTTGAGCAGGCGATAGAGGATATCGACGCCAAGGTTAACCAGCACGAAGATAATGGAAACGACGAGTACTGAACCCTGAACAAGCGGCAGGTCGCGCATCCGGATCGCGTCGACGATCAGGCGCCCCAAACCGTTGATGGCAAAGACCGACTCCGTCAGAACCGTCCCTCCCAGCAGAGCGCCAAACTGCAGTCCGACAACCGTAACAACCGGGATCATTGCGTTTTTAAGTGCATGCTTGTAAACAATTACTCGCTCCTTGACGCCTTTTGCTCGTGCGGTGCGAATGTAATCCTGACGCACAACATCAAGCATGGTGGAACGGGTCATTCGAGCCACGATGGCTGCACCGGCGGTCCCCAGCGTAAGCGCCGGAAGTACCACATGCATAAAAGTACCCCAACCAGCTACCGGGAAGATGTGTAATTTCACCGAGAAGTACAGGATTAGCATCAAGCCAAGCCAAAAATTCGGTAACGACACCCCGAGAAGGGCGACAATCATCAGCGTAATGTCGGAAACAGAGTACTGCTTCGTAGCTGAGACAACCCCAGCGATCAACCCAAGTACAATCGTCACGACGATACTTGCAAAAGCGAGCTCTATCGTAATCGGCAGACGTGTCATGATTTCGTTGATGACCGGCCGATTGGTGCGGATTGAGTCGCCGAAATCCCCTTGAACCACGTCCTTGACGTAGTTGAAATATTGGATTGCCAACGGTTTGTCCAAACCAAGCTGGTGGCGGACTTCCTGAATCTTTTCTTCCGTCGCCCCTTCACCGGCAAGCAGTACAGCTGGGTCTCCCGGTACCATTTGCATAATCAAAAAGACGACCAATGTCACCCCTAGCAGCACGGGAATCATCTGTATGGTACGCCGAATGATAAAAACCAACATCTCATTCGCCTCCTATTTTTTCATTCGTGGATCAAGCGCATCCCGCAATCCATCGCCAAACAAGTTAAAGCCTAAGACCAATGTGGAAATCGCGATGCCGGGAAACATGGCGATGTGCGGAGCGGTAAAGAGAAAGTCACGACCGTTGCTGAGCATGGCGCCCCATTCGGGAGTAGGCGGCTGTGCTCCCAGTCCCAAGAAGGACAATCCGGCAGCAGTCAAAATCGCAGTCGCAATTCGAAGCGTGCCCTGGACGATAATCGGCGACATGATATTTGGCAAAATATGCCGAAAAATAATGACAAAATCGTTTGCTCCAAGCGAGCGTACTGCATCTACATATTCCAGCTTCTTCGCCGCAAGTGTAGATCCTCGAACAATACGCGCAAACGTTGGAATGGAGAACACCCCTACGGATATCATCACATTGCCAAGGCTGGGCCCCAGTGCGCTGATGATCGCAAGTGCCAACAGAATCCCCGGGAATGCCAAAAGCACATCAATAATGCGCATGATCACAGTGTCAATCCACTTACCGTAATAACCTGAGACAAGCCCTAGAATGATGCCAATGGCTGCTCCAATACATACAGATACAAATCCGACAGTCAATGAAATACGGGTTCCGTACAGCAGTCGGCTCATGATGTCCCTGCCCTTGTCGTCCGTACCCATCCAGTGCTCGCCCGATGGAGGAATCAGTTTTTTCCCTAAATCGATCTCCAACGGATCGAAGGGAGCAATCATGGGGGCCAGTATGGCAATGACGATATAAAAAAGAACGATGGCTCCACCCACCATGGCTGCGCGATTCCGCTTTAGCTTCCTATAAAAGGACAACCACTTTTTTGCTCGTGGTGAAGCTGTTTTGACAGGTAAAGGATGACGTGCTTCCGTAACTTCCAGCTTCATATGAATCTCCCTTCTCCTCATAGAATAGGTTGTTGCCTCGTTGTTCTTAAACGTAATAAGAAACGGAAACAAAGTAAAGACAACAAGACCGAATAGTAAAAATACTAAAAAAACAGGTAAAGATCCTGTAAACAAAATCTTCCGAAAGTTTTCTATAATAACCGTAGTGACGCATACAGTTTCATAATTTTTAATTTTTTTTATTTTTATTGAAAGGAGTTATTATATGAGCAGACAAAACCGCTTGGCTCTGCTGAGGATGAGAATGGAAGCGGAAGGGCTCGATGCTGCGATCATTGTCTCGCCGGAAAATCGTTACTATCTCTCCGGTTTTCGCGGCAGTGCCGGGGCTCTCGTCGTTACGAAGGAACATCAGGTTCTGCTGACGGACTTCCGCTATGTCGACCAAGCTGTAAGCGAGGCTCCCCTGTTCGAGGTTGTAAACCATCAACAACAATTGGTCGGTACGATTTGCCGATTGCTTGCAGACGTCTCGGCGAGACATGCAGGTATTGAACTGGAGAAAATGCCTGTGGCTCAATACCTTGACATTCGGGAGAGCAGCCCGCACTTGTCACTAACCAATGTAGAACCGTTGCTCGATGAGATCCGCATGTACAAGGACGCAGAGGAAATCGAGTACCTGCGTCAAGGTGTTGCCATTTGCGATAGGGCTTTTGAGCACATTCTCAGCTATATCCGTCCTGGCATGACTGAAAAACAAATCGGGCTTGAGCTTGAGTTTTTCATGCGGCAGAGCGGTGCGGAAGGAATAAAAGCCAATCACGTTATCGCATCAGGCGAGCGAGCGTCTCTGCCGCACGGACAAGCAACCGATCGAGTCGTGCAAATTGGCGACTTCGTTAAAATGGACATCGGCGCGCGTGTTAATGGGTACTACTCCGACTTCACCAGAACGGTCATCGTCGGTCAAGCTTCCCCGAAACAAGTGGAGATCTACAATATCGTCAAGAAAGCTCAGGAAGCTGCCCTCGGTGCCATCGGACCGGACAAGGTCTGTTCAGAACTGGATGAAGTTGCGCGCTCCATTATCCGCGAAGCAGGTTACGGGGACTGTTTCGGACATAGTCTCGGCCATTCGATTGGACTTGCCGTACACGAAAAACCGGTGATGCGAAGCACCGACCATTCGGTATTGAAACCTGGCATGGTGATTACCGTAGAACCGGGAATTTACATCAAGGGATTTGGCGGCGTACGCATCGAAGATCTCGTCGTCATTACCGAAGACGGGTTTGACAATCTGACAACCGCAACCAAAGAGCTGCAAATCTTAGAAGTATGACGAAAAAATGCAGCCATACACAAATACGAAGGGGTTTAACCATCATGAAAAAGAATCGTATCTTCCAGTCTCTCCTTGCCTTATCCTTGTCGTGCTCACTTGCACTGGTCGGCTGTTCTTCTTCGCCTGAGCAAACCGGTGGAAACACCAGTGCGCCTGCTGCTTCCACCGTTGGCGGAACGCTCGTCATCGCCGAACTCTCTGACGCGACACAGCTTGACCCGCACAAAGGGACGGACATCCCGTCTGCCAATGTATACCACGGTAAAATTTTTGAAGGCCTGGTTAAACAGGACAAAAACATGGAAATTCAGCCAGCTCTCGCGACTGAGTGGAAACGCGTTGACGAGCTGACGTGGGAATTCAAGCTTCGTCAAAACGTCACGTTCCATGACGGTACACCATTTACGGCAGATGCAGTCAAAAAAACCATCGCGCGTGTCCTTGATAAAAAAACGGCGTCTCCGCGTGCTTCGTTGTTTAAAATGATCAAGGAAGTAAAAGTTATCGACGATCATACCGTGCAGTTGATCACGGAGTATCCGTTCGCTCCGCTTCTCTCCACCTTGGCCCATTACGCTGGTGGCATTATCAGCCCGAAAGCCATTGACGAACAAGGCGACAAACTGGGGCAAAATCCTGCTGGAACCGGACCGTTTAAATTTGAATCATGGACTCCTGGACAGGAAATCACGCTGGTGAAAAACGAAAACTACTGGGGTGACAAAGCGAAGGTAGACAAGGTTGTGTTCAAGGTGATTCCGGAAGACACAACACGCATGGCGATGATTGAAGCAGGCGAAGCCCATCTGGCGGAGCCGGTTCCCGTTAACGACGTAGAGCGCGTGCAATCGTCAGCCAATGCAACGCTGCACCGTAGTGATGCACTCGGAATCGACTACATCGGCTTCAACCTGAAGAAAAAACCGTTCGACGACGTTCGAGTTCGCCAAGCGATCAGTTACGCAATTGACACCGATGCCATTCTAAAAGGCGTGTACAACAACGTTGGATCCAAGGCAACCGCGCCGATGGGTCCCGCTGTTTGGGGTCACAACCCGAATTTGAAAGGCTATGAATACAACATCAATAAAGCAAAAGAGCTGCTCGCCGAGGCAGGTTATGCAAATGGATTCAGCACGACGATCTGGACAAACGACAGCAAAGAACGCCAAAATCTCGCAGAAGTTGTACAGTCTCAGCTGAAAGGCATTGGTATCAACGTGGAAATTAAAGTGGTCGAATGGGGTGCTTACCTGGAAGGAACTGCAAAAGGCGAACATGATATGTTCATCCTAGGCTGGTCCAACATGACAGGTGACGCGGACTACAACCAATACTTCCTGTTCCACACGGAAGCGCAAGGAAACCCGGGTAACCGTTCTTTCTACAGCAATCCGGAAGTGGACAAACTGATCGATGAAGGCCGCCGGGAATCAGATCCGGAAAAACGAAAACAAATCTATGCGAAAGCACAGGAAATCGAGTTGCAGGATGCACCAATCGTGTTGATCCGCAACGACCAAGATCTGGTCGCTTCCAGCAAAAAAGTGAAAGGCTTCTGGATGCATCCATCCGGAATCATGATGCTCAACGACGTAACCATCCAATAATGTTAGTCCTGTACACAAGCGAAAGAGACAAGGAAAAACACCTCTCCGAATCGTAAAAGAACGATTTTACGGAGGTGTTTTTCTACAATTTCACCTATTTTGACTTGTGCAGGTCGCGATGCGCCGGCGCCCCCCTCGAGAGAAGGAGTTTTGGTTCATAAGTAACAGGCGAACAATAAAGAGCCGCCCCATTTGCAAGGTCGGCTGCCTGTCGCATCTTTTGTTCACTTTTCCTTGAACATGATCTGATCTTCGATTTGCACTTGCGTGGCATAGGAGATTTGCGACATGTCCCCGAGCAGGAACGCGTGCATGAATGGAGGCTTCGGCTCCCTTGCCCGCGGGCGCAGGTAGTTGAGGTAATGGGCGTACGATTGCGGCAGACTGTCCCCCTGCAGAGGCAGAAGCGGCGTATGCTTCCCCATATGTGACAGGGTAGAAGCAATCATGCCAAATTCCCATTGGTCCGGAAAAAAGGTAAAGGCGTCTCCCTTCATCGGCTGGTTTCTTCCCCATCCGATTCCCGTCTTCGGGCTCTGCAGTCTGGCAAAAAGGACGGCAAGGTCGCTTGGTGAGTCCCCGGAAAAGCGTTCGACTGTTCCTTTGACGATTCGTCTGCACGTTTCCTCCACGCTGGCGGAAATCGTCCGATCAGAGCCGATGATGCTCACGTTGCGACTGCTCTCCCGCTGTAGAAACCGGCTGGTCAATTCCGGCAGCATATTTCTGTGGGTATACAGGATGGGGGTACCCATATGAGCGGAGAAACCCAGAACCGGCAGTGCTTCTTCCATGGTTTCGAGGGATACCAGGAACGTGTTGGTGAGTATCATCTGCCGGTTGGCTTGAGGAAGAACCCGTCTCCGCCATTCGGCAATGTGCAGGGACTGCAGAACAGGGTCTTTGTTCTCGAAGAAAAGCGTGGTTAAACCGAGCTGATGAAGACGGTTTATCGCCTCTGGTTCGAACGGACCGACGGCAAACACCTGAGCCGGGGTATTTCTACCCGTCGGCTGAAGCCGCCAGATCTCTTGCATGATCTCCTGTGAGAGCGATTTCGATGCCGAATAGAGAATGGCCGCATTGATGGGGGTGTGGACAAGAGAGACAGCCGGAAGAACCGGCCGGTAGTCGGTTCCGGTGAACACGATTATCGCGTTTGGCCGCCAACTGACTTTCACACTAGGATAAACCAGTTGACTTACCGCTATGGACAGGGGTTCCGGTTCACTGTATGCCACCCGCGTAGTGCCACTCGTTGCCACATCTTCTCCCTCCCAAAAAGGCGCACTTTCTTCCACCCTATGCAAAGGGTAGCTCGTATGCTATTAAGTCGGGGAAAATCAGACGAGAGCCGCTAAACGTGACTCCTTCCGAAGAAACGAAGCGTGGATGAGACAAAGGATTACAGATACAACTGACATCACGATTGCCAGCAGGATGGCGGGAACCGCTCCTCCCAGGTCAAACATGCTGCCCATGATCAGAGGACCCAACAGACGGCCGACACTGCCAATGGCTCCTACGACACCCAGGTAAAAGGGCGCGGATTCCCCCGTCTTTTCCGTGCGAAGCGCCTTCATGTGGCCGTTGACGACGCTATACGTACATACTGAGCTGTTCCCGCGTGCCCGCAGCGTTGACGAAACGAGCCAGAAGGAACAGCAAGGCTTCACAAGGATCACTTTGAAGAAACCGTTGAAAAACCCAACTCATATGACTTCATCTTTTCCTGGAAGTGGAGTTGGGTTTCATATTTGAGCCTTTTGCAAAATTAGGTTTTCGTTAAAAAAATGAAGTTAATGATACGTAAGGTTGGAAATTCTACTTTTACAAGGTAAAGCCAAAAAGCGAGATGGGCATAAGGGCAGAATTTTCCTGGTTCCTTTTTTAAAAGAGTGTTATACCGCTTTTTTAGATGGCTTTGCTTTCTTTCCTGCCAGAGCCGATACCAATAATACAATTGCATTGAAATACACATACGTTTTCACTTTTTGAATGCCACCGACATGAAGATCATTTGCTGTCAGGTTTTCCTTTAAACGGCCATTGCATCGCTCTACACTCGTCCGTTTGTTATACATCTTCTTCCAATTCTTTGTGTCCCGATGTGGTAAAGAAAATCTGCGGAGATCATCGTTGACGTTCACTTTTACTACCATTCCGTAGTTGGATGAGGAGCACCAAGCTGAGCCGTGTGGACACTCTACTTTTCCCATCACATGAGGGCACCGAAATTTGAGATAGTTTCCGTCAGCACCTGCGTACACCATTTCAAATCCCATGCTGCATCGAGGCGTACCGTTTGCTGTGTAGCCCGCAGGTGGCTCTTTTTCATTTCGGAGATTTAAAGGAATAATGGCTTGTGCCTTGTATTGATGAGCGGTTTCGTAGTTCTTGAGATGATCATATCCGCCATCCATAAGGTAATTCTTACACACTTCCTTGGCTTGGTTGTTCACTTGTGTCATGAGAGAAGGAGCCATGTCTCCATCGTTGACGTGAGCAGGGATGACTTCCAAAGCGACAGGCAATTCGCTGTCTGCGTCTACAGCCAGGTGAATTTTGTAACCGAACCACGTGATTTTATTGCCAAAGGAATCGAACTTGGCTCCCCAGGTGGCGTTTCCTGTTTCTTGGCAGCGAGATTTCGGTTGCTTTCGCTCGTATGCATCAATCGCTGTACTGTCGATAGCAATGGTCGTTCCCGTAATGATTCCTTCTGCACGACACTGTTTGACCAAATCGTAAAACAGCTTTTCGGCAAGGTCTTTCTTGACGATTTGAGCAAACACACGACTAAACGTTGCAATGGATGGAACGGGTCGATCGATG